>NZ_JBEOZN010000119.1:0-30381 GCF_040298085.1 Streptosporangium sp. NPDC001681
CCCCGATGAAAGGGCAGGTTGGACAGGGTTGTGCTTCATGCACTGGCTTTTAACACACTGTTGAGTTCTCAAGAAACGGACGCGTACACCGTTGCTCGCAGACCCGCGTTCGCGGTGTCCCGGGCTTCGGGGCGTTCCATTCCGTGTCACCATCTTATCGGATCTGCCGGGTTTGTGTCAACTTGTCGGCTTCCCGACCATCGACCCAGACCCGCCGAATCCACTAGGATTGCGACCACCCTGTCTCCAGGGCAACCCCTCTAACTTACTCCAACATCCGGTCGATGTCCAACTTGTGCAGACGCGCCCGATTTGCCAGATTTTCAGAGGGGGGTGCAGGACTTTGCCCTGCCTGAAGAACTCTAGCAGCCTCCTAGGGCCACCATGACCAACTTCCTGGTAACAACTAGGTCTTCCCTGAGACTCAAGCTCTCAAACACGAGAACCCGGAGTCAAAAGACTCCGGGTTCTCGGCTCGCCCCAACTTCCTGACCTGGGCTGTTCCCCTCCCAACCACCGGCTGGAACTCCGGGTCAGGACTCTCGCACTGCTCTCGAACTCAGGCCATCGGCCAGTCAGCTCGCCGGCAACGCCGCCAGCTGAGCGAGCAACCGCGCGATGTCCTGGTCGGCCTGTGCGGCACGGGACCGCACCTTGGTCACCACATCGTCCGGCGCCTTGGCCATGAACTGCTCATTGCCGAGCTTGGCCGCGACCTGGGCCGCCTCCTTACGCGCCACCGCGAGATCCTTCTCCAGGCGCTTACGCTCGGCGGCCACATCGATCGTCCCCGCCGTGTCGATCTCCACGACAACCCCGCTCACATCGAGACGGGCGGTCGCGGCGAACGAATCGGACGGCTGGTCGAGCCGGAGCAACGACCGGATCGCCCCTTCGTGAGAGGCCAGCGCCGTACCGGCGAGCGAGAGCCGCGCGGCGACCCGCTGCCCTGGCTTGAGGCCCTGATCGGAACGGAACCTGCGCACCTCGGTGATCAGCCCCTGCACCGCGATGATCTCCTCCTCCGCCGAGGGATCACGCAATGACTCCTGGACCGTCGGCCATGGCGCGACCACGATCGACTCGTGCCCGGTGACCGCTCGCCACAGTTCCTCGGTGACGAACGGAACCAGCGGGTGGAGCAGACGGAGCAGCGAGTCGAAGACATGGCCCAGCACGAGCCGGGTGTGCTCCTGCCCGGAGGCGATCTGGATCTTGGCGAGTTCCACGTACCAGTCGCAGACCTCATCCCACGCGAAGTGGTAGAGCAGGTCGGAGATCTTGGCGAACTCGAAGTCCTCGAACGCGGCGTCCACCGACGCGACGATCTCCTGGAGTCTGGACAGGATCCACCTGTCGGCAGCGGTCAGTTCCTCAACCGGAAGCTCACCCGTCACGGCACCGTTCATCAGCGCGAAGCGAGTGGCGTTCCAGATCTTGTTACAGAAGTTGCGCGACCCTCCTGCCCATTCCTCGCTGATCGCCACGTCGGAGCCGGGGTTGGCTCCGCGTAGCAGCGTGAAACGAGTGGCGTCGGCGCCGAAGCGCTCGATCCAGTCGAGCGGGTCGACGACGTTGCCGAACGACTTCGACATCTTCTTGCCGTACTGGTCCCGGACCATGCCGTGCAGAGCCACGGTCCGGAACGGCGGCTCGCCGTCCATCGCGTAGATGCCGAACATCATCATTCGGGCGACCCAGAAGAACAGGATGTCGTAGCCGGTCACCAGGACGGAGGTCGGGTAGAACTTCGCCAGTTCAGGCGTCCTGTTCGGCCAGCCGAGAGTGGAGAACGGCCACAACCCGGAGGAGAACCAGGTGTCGAGGACATCGGGGTCCTGGACGTAGCCATCGGGCGCCTGCTCGTCGGGGCCGACGCAGACGACCTCACCGTCGGGGCCGTACCAGACCGGGATGCGGTGCCCCCACCACAGCTGCCGGGAGATGCACCAGTCGTGCATGTCGTCGACCCAGTCGAAGTAGCGCTTGGCCAGCTCCGGCGGGTGGATCTTCGTCCGGCCGTCACGGACCGCGTCGCCCGCCGCCTTCGCCAGGGGCGAGACGTTGACGAACCACTGGAGTGAGAGCCGCGGCTCGACCACGGTCTTGCAGCGCGAGCAGTGCCCGACGGAGTGCAGGTAGGGACGCTTCTCCGCCACGATCCGGCCCTCGGCGCGTAGTGCGGCCACCACTGCGGGCCTGGCCTCGAAGCGGTCGAGCCCCTGGAACGGGCCGTGGGCCGTGACCACACCGCGCTCGTCCATGATCGTCAAGGACGGCAGCGAGTGGCGGCGTCCGATCTCGAAGTCGTTCGGGTCGTGCGCCGGGGTGACCTTGACCGCTCCGGTGCCGAAGGCCGGGTCGACGTGCTCGTCGGCGACGATCGGGATGAGACGCCCGGTGAGCGGTAGCTCCACTTCCTTTCCGATCAGGTGCGCGTAGCGCTCGTCGGAGGGGTGCACGGCCACGGCGGTGTCACCGAGCATCGTCTCGGCCCGGGTCGTGGCGACCACGATGGAGTCGTCGCCGTCGCCGTAGCGGATCGAGACGAGCTCGCCCTCGTCCTCGCTGTGCTCGACCTCGATGTCCGAGAGCGCGGTCAGGCAGCGCGGGCACCAGTTGATGATGCGCTCGGCGCGGTAGATGAGCCCGTCGTCGAAGAGCCTCTTGAAGATCGTCTGAACGGCGCGGGAGAGTCCGGGGTCCATGGTGAAGCGCTCGCGTGACCAGTCGACGCCATCGCCGAGCTTCTTCATCTGGCCGAGGATCCGGCCACCGGACTCCTCCTTCCACTGCCAGACCCGTTCGACGAACGCCTCTCGGCCGAGGTCGTGCCGGGACAGGCCCTCCTTGGCGAGCTCGCGTTCGACGACGTTCTGGGTGGCGATGCCGGCGTGGTCCATGCCTGGCAGCCAGAGCGTCTCCTGGCCGCGCATGCGAGCGCGCCTGGTCAGCGCATCCTGGATCGAGTGGTCGAGTGCGTGGCCGATGTGCAGGACACCGGTCACGTTCGGCGGAGGCAGGACGATGCTGTAAGGCTCGCGCTCGCCGCTCGGATCAGCGGTGAAGTATCCCTCCGATACCCAGCGCTCGTAGCTCCGGGTCTCCACGTCGGCAGGTGTGTACTGGGTGGGCAGCTCTGGCGTCGTCACGATGCCCAAGTCTAGGGATGTCCGCGCACTCGATGTTCCCCAGCCGAAGAGTTGCGACATGTTCCCCCATCTCGCGAGCCCCGCCATGCCATCGGCCCCGCGGACCGGCTGCGGAAATCGTCCGGCGAATGCGCCACCGGCAGGCCCGGCGGAAACCGCCGGAAACGGCGACGCCCCCGCAGGATCTCCCTGCGGGGGCGTCAGCCGTGAAAACCGGTTTGTCCAGGCTGGATCACGCGGACTTCTCGCGCGGCGGCCGCTGCTGCTTGTTGAGCTGGTCACGCGGCACGAGCGTGGGGTTGACGTGTTCGAGAACCGACTCGCGGGTGATGACGACGCGCGCCACATCCTGTCGCGACGGCACCTCGTACATCACCGAGAGGAGAACCTCCTCCAGGATCGCTCGCAGGCCACGGGCGCCGGTGCCGCGCAGGATCGCCTGGTCCGCGATCGCCTCAAGTGCGTCGTCTGTGAACTCGAGTTCGACATTGTCCAGCTCGAACAGGCGCCGGTACTGCTTGACCAGGGCGTTGCGCGGCTCGGTGAGGATCTGGATGAGCGCCTCACGGTCAAGGTTGTGAACGCTCGTGATGACCGGGAGCCGGCCGACGAACTCGGGGATCATGCCGAACTTCAGCAGGTCCTCGGGCATGACGTCCCCGAAGATGTCGGAGCTGTCGATGTCTTCCTTGGAACGGATGATGGCGTTGAAACCGATGCCCTTGCGGCCGATCCGGGACTCGATGATCTTTTCGAGACCGGCGAAGGCCCCACCGCAGATGAACAGCACGTTGGTGGTGTCGATCTGGATGAACTCCTGGTGCGGGTGCTTACGGCCGCCCTGCGGCGGCACACTCGCGGTCGTGCCCTCCAGGATCTTCAGCAGGGCCTGCTGCACGCCCTCACCGGAGACGTCCCTGGTGATCGACGGGTTCTCGCTCTTACGAGCGATCTTGTCGACCTCGTCGATGTAGATGATGCCGGTCTCGGCCTTCTTGACGTCGTAGTCGGCGGCCTGGATCAGCTTGAGCAGTATGTTCTCTACGTCCTCGCCCACGTAGCCCGCCTCTGTCAGGGCTGTGGCGTCGGCGATGGCGAACGGAACGTTCAGCATCTTCGCCAACGTCTGGGCGAGCAGCGTCTTACCGGAACCGGTCGGGCCCAGGAGCAGGATGTTGGACTTGGCCAGTTCGATGCCGTCGTCACGCCCGCGCTCGCCGGACTGCACCCGCTTGTAGTGGTTGTAGACCGCTACGGAGAGAGCCTTCTTCGCCTGGTCCTGACCGATGACGTAGGCGTCGAGGAATTCGTAGATCTCCCTCGGCTTGGGAAGGCTGTCCCACTTGAGCTCAGAGGACTCGCTGAGCTCCTCCTCGATGATCTCGTTGCAGAGGTCAATGCACTCATCGCAGATGTATACGCCGGGTCCGGCGATGAGCTTTTTGACTTGCTTCTGGCTCTTTCCACAGAAAGAGCACTTCAGCAGGTCTCCCCCGTCGCCGATGCGTGCCACCCCAGATACTCCTTTGCGTGGGACCGCCCTGGCTGCCGCGGTCCGTTTCTTCCGACCGGCCCGATACCCGATCGAAAAGTCATCCCGCTTAGGTTTCGACGTTACCGTCTTCTGAGCCCTCAGTGAGCCCCCTAGCGGCGAGTCGCACCGGAACGTGCCCGATTCGGCACGGTTCCGGTGCGATATGCCTCGTTAGGAGGCTACGGCCTTCGCGAGCTTCTTGCGGGACGGGATGATGTCGTCGATCAGCCCGTACTCCTTGGCCTCCACGGCGTCAAGGATCTTGTCCCGCTCGATGTCCTTGCGGACCGCCTCCGGCGCCCTGCCCGAGTGCTGAGCGATGATGCTCTCCATCTGCGCGCGCATCCTGAGGATCTCACGCGCCTGGATCTCGATGTCGCTTCCCTGGCCGCCCCCCTCGGTGGAGGGCTGGTGGATCAGCATGCGGGCGTTCGGCAGGGCGAAGCGCTTGCCGGGCGTGCCGCCGGCCAGCAGGACCGCCGCCGCCGAGGCCGCCTGGCCCAGACAGACCGTCTGGATCTCCGGCCGGACGAACTGCATCGTGTCGTAGATCGCCGTCATGGCGGTGAAGGAACCGCCCGGCGAGTTGATGTAGATGCTGATGTCACGGTCGGGGTCGAGCGACTCCAGGGTCAGCAACTGCGCCATGACGTCATTGGCCGACGCGTCGTCCACCTGCACACCGAGGAAGATGATGCGGTCCTCGAAGAGCTTGGCGTACGGGTTCATCTCCCGCACGCCGTAGGACGTGCGCTCACTGAAGGACGGAAGAACGTAACGGCCGTTGATGTCTCCCGGCCGGATCAACTCACTCACCTTGTGCCCCTTCAGGAGACGGCGCCCGTGGAGGGCACCTGTCGAGCGCTGCGCACGACCTGGTCGATGAAGCCGTAGTCCTTGGCCTCCTCGGCCGTGAACCAGCGGTCACGGTCGGAGTCGGCCTCGATCTGCTCCAGATTCTGACCGGTGTGGAACGCGATGCGCTCGGCGAGGGTCTTCTTGACATATAGCATCTGCTCAGCCTGGATGGCGATGTCGGCTGCGGTACCGCCGATGCCGCCGGACGGCTGGTGCATCATGATGCGAGCGTGCGGCAGGGCGTAACGCTTGCCCCGCTCGCCGGCGCAGAGCAGGAACTGGCCCATGGAAGCGGCCAGACCCATCGCGACCGTGCACACATTGTTAGGCACGTATTCCATCATGTCGTAAATCGCCATCCCAGCGGTCACGGAACCGCCTGGCGAGTTGATGTAGAGCCAGATGTCGCGCTCTGAGTCGTCCGCGGCGAGCAGCAGCAGCTCTGCGCAGATTCGGTTGGCGATCTCGTCGTTGACCTGGGTGCCCAGCACGATGATGCGCTCACGCAGCAGCCGCTGGTAGAGCTGGTCTTCGAGCCTGAACGAGCCATTCGGCTGGCTCATCGACTCGGGCCCGGAGCCGGTCGGCTGGTAGAAGGTCGGCGGGCTGGTCACAGCGTCACCTTCCGATGCGTCGTAATCGATTGGCTTTGCTTGTGACCTTAACGCGCGTGGCCTACCGGACATGCCCCCTCAACGCGCTGTTCGCTGACGGCGCATGCTGCCCGCCGCCTCCGCACCGTGCCTGGAACCTCCCGCCGCGCGCCTCGGTAAAGGCTCGGAAACCGGGGCCCGTACGGCGTGTCGGAGCTCGCGGGATACGTGTGCGGACGCCGGAGGCGGATCGTGGAGGACCGCTGAGAGGACTCCCGGCGCGAAAGAGCGGAAGGCCGCGGCCCTCAGAGGGCCCAGGAGCCTGCGAACCCCTTGGAAGCCGGGGAGGAACCGGAGGAGTCCAGGAGAGCGCCAGGGCAGCGCTCTGCGGCGCGCTCACCCCCACATCGCCCTCGGCCCGGCCCCGAAGGAGCGGCCGAAGGCCCTGACCGGGACCGGGAGAACGCGGACGCCCCCGCCACGCTGAGCGTGGCGGGGGCGTCCGGGGCGCTCGACGGCGCCCCCTCGCTTCGCTCTGGGGCTACTTCGCGGCGTCAGCCTCGGTGGCCTCGGTGGCCTCGGTGGCCTCCTCGGTCTCGGCGGACTCCTCACCGTTGATCTCGGTGTAGATGGCCTTGAGGTCGACCTCGTTGCCCGCCTCGTCGGTCACCTTCGCGGCATCGCCGATGACACTCTTGGCCTTGTCACGGACGATCTCGACCATGGCCAGCGTGAGCTGGTCGTTGTCGGCCAGGTGCTGGGCCAGCGTGTTGGGCGCGACGTTCATCTGCATGGCGCGGCGCACCACGAAGTTGGTCAGCTCCTGCTCGCTGACGCCGAGCTCCTCGCTCTTGACGATCTTGTCGAGGACGAAGCCCGTCTTGAGCGCCTTCGCGGCGCTCTCGTCGAACTCGGCGAGGCGCTCCTCCTCGGTGGTCTGGTAGAGGCGGAAGAACGCCTCCTTGCTCAGGCCACTGTCGGCGATCTGGTGCTCGAGGTTGTGCTTGCGGTTGTCGACCTCGGCCTTGAGCGCGCTCTCCGGCAGCGGAATGTCGATCTTGCCGAGCAGGGCGTCGAGCGCGTTCTCACGGGCCTGGACGACCTGGTCGATCAGCTTGTTGCGGCGGGCCTGCTCGCTGATGCTCGCCTTGAGCTCGTCAAGGGTGTCGAACTCGCTGGCGAGCTGGGCGAACTCGTCGTCGAGCTCGGGGAGGACCTTCTCCTTGACGCTCTTGACGGTGATGGTGACCACGGCCTCCTCGCCGGCGTTCTCGCCGCCGACCAGGTTGGTGGTGAACTCCTTGGTCTCACCGGCGGACAGGCCGACCAGTGCGTCGTCCAGCCCCTGCAGCACCGAGCCGGCGCCGACCTCGTAGGAGACGTCGTTGGCCTGCTGCTCCTCGATGTTGACACCGTCGATCGAGGCGGCCAGGTCCATGACGACGAAGTCGCCCGCGACGGCGGCGCGCTCGACGCCGGTCAGCGTGGCGAAACGCTGGCGCAGGCCGTCCAGCTGGGTGTCGATGTCGGAGTCGGAGACCTCGGAGACCGGGACGGTCACCTCGATGCCCTGGTAGTCGGGGACGTCGAACTCGGGACGGATGTCCACCTCGGCGGTGAACTCGACCTGCTGACCGTCCTCGATCTTGGTGACCTCGATCTCCGGCTGGCTGACCGGGAAGATCTCGCTCTCGTCGACGGCCTGGCCGTACAGCTTGGGCACCGCGTCATTGAGGGTCTCCTCCAGCACCACCGCGCGGCCGAACCGCTGCTCGATGATGCGGGCCGGAACCTTGCCGGGGCGGAACCCGGGGACGCGCACCTGCTGCGCGACCTTCTTGTACGCCGCCTGCAGGCTCTCACCGAGCTCCTCGAACGGCACCTCGACGGTAAGCCTTACCCGGGTCGGGCTGAGCTCCTCCACAGCGGTCTTCACGGGGTCGTCTCCTTGATCAAACTTCGAGTGATCGCGGGCGCGCCAAGTCGTAGCGGCTATCGCGGCAAGCTCTCGCGCCGCGCCCACATGAGTGGCACCTGGCACAGCCATCGAGACGCGCGAGATTAGGGCACGCTCCACTGCGGCGGGTGTTCAGCGCCGCAGGCCAGTCTAGGGCAGAGCGACACCTTGGAGCGACCAATGACCGCTCAGTCCTCCTTGATGATCCGCCTCAGGATGTCGTTCGTCTCACCGGGGGTGGTACTGACCGCGCACAGCCGCTCCATGACCTCGCTGTAGCGGTCGACATCCTCGCGCTTGTCCAGGTAGAGGGCGCTGGCCAGCTGCTCGACGTAGACCACGTCCGGGAGCTCGCTGTCGTTGAAGCGGAGCACGCTGAAGGCACCGCCCTCCGCGCTGTGCCCGCCGAAGCTGAAGGGCATCACCTGGATTGTGATGTTCGGCTGCCGCATGAGGTCGAGCAGGTGCTCCAGCTGTGCCCGCATGACGTCCGCACCACCGATGGGACGTCGCAGCGCGGCCTCGTCGATGACGGCCCAGAAGAACGGGCCGTCGGGCCGCCTGAGCACCTGCTGGCGCTCCATCCGCAGGTCGACCCGGCGGGTGATCTCGTCGGGCGCTATGCCGGCGCTCCCCGCGGTGATGACCGCCCTGGCGTACTCCTTCGTCTGCAGCAGGCCCGGCACGAACTGCACCTCGTACGTACGGATCCGGGAGGCTGCCTCCTCCAGGCCGACGTACGTCTGGAACCATGAGGGCAGCAGGTCGTTGAACCGGTGCCACCAGCCGGGTTCGTTGGCCCTGAGCAGCAGATCCATGATCGCCGACCGGGCGCGATCGTCCTCCACCCCGTAGAAGGTGAGCAGATCCGCCACATCGCGCTCTCTCAGGCCAACCCGGCCGAGCTCCATCCTACTGATCTTGGATTCGGATCCGCGGATCAGATGGCCTGCCTCCTCTCGCGAGAGCCCCTTGGCCTCGCGCAGACGACGCAGTTGGGAGCCTAAGAGGATACGCAGAGCTGTGGGACCTGATCCCGGTTGAACCTGCGCCACTTCGCCTCCCTCTCTACTTGGGCCAGCGCACACAGTGTCACTACTTCCGGCCGCTATGACAAGGTCTCAAGTCACTGCCCAATTCGCCAAGTCGCCGACCTAACCGTCCATGCTGCTGCACATTGCAACTGCACGTGCATTTGGGTCTTGCAGCAGACGTTCCAGTGACCCATGATGGCTTAGTGCATATTGGGCTTATGGTGCACAAGCTCTGAAAACTCTCACGTGGTACGGAGACTCACGATGACAGCGGGAGGTACCGGCAGGATGGTGGAGGAGCCAAAATCGGCTGCCGACTACCTGCAGGCGACCCGCGAGGTGAGCTTTGACGAGCTGCTCGAGGCCAACCAGTCCGACGCCACCGCATGCCCTCTGCCCAGCCAGGCCGACTCGGTGAAGACCGCCCGGGACGTGACACGCTCGACGCTCCGCGACTGGGGACTGGCGGAACTCAGCGATGACGCAGCGCTAGTGGTTTCGGAACTCGTCACCAACGCGGTCCGTTACGCGCTGTGTCCGCCCGGCCAGCCGGGAATCACCCCGATCACGCTCGTCCTGCTGCGTCTCTCGCCCCACGTGCTCCTGGCCGTGATGGACCCCAGCAACGAGGTTCCGACCCCCAAGGAGCCGGACTTCATCTCGGAGAACGGCCGGGGCCTCTACATCGTGGAGACCTACAGTCAGGGCTGGGGCTGGGACTACCTCAACTGCGGCGGCAAGGCCGTCTGGGCCCTCTTCAGCGCCCACCGCTGACGTTCCGGCACCGCGCTCCCGCGCCGCGAGGCGGTCTTCCAGACATGCGTCATCCAGGTGCCCTGCCTCGCCTGGCCGAGAACTCGCACCCCTGTACAACGAGAAACCGGGCACCGGTCGGAACCGATGCCCGGCATGCGTCGGGGTGACAGGATTTGAACCTGCGGCCCCCTGCTCCCAAAGCAGGTGCGCTACCAAACTGCGCCACACCCCGGTAGGTCGAGTACGCGCACGCTCCGGAACTCCGGTACGCTTACGCCCTGACGAACGGATGAAGTCTAGACCAGACTGAAGCCGCTTCGCGCGGACGTAGCTCAATGGTAGAGCCCCAGTCTTCCAAACTGGCTACGCGGGTTCGATTCCCGTCGTCCGCTCCGAATGGCTTAGGGCCAGCTCAGACCCCTTGTGGGCGAGCTGGCCCTACCGCTTTCCCGGGGCTTTTTCCCGCTTTCAGAGTCGTTATATGAATGATGGTTTCTCCGCGTGGCGGGCGTGTTCAGGGGCACGGATTCCTCTCGCCGGAAACCGATCGGACCGTCACGGCCTCGGTGACGGCAGGTGTCGCGAGGAACCAGGACGTCGCGCGCGAGCTGAACTACGGTGGGTGATGAGAACGGCACTGAGTGGATCCGACACGTGGAGGCGCCCGATGACCGAAGCCACCCGAATCCTGCTCGACGAGTCCCGTATCCCCCACAACTGGTACAACATCGTGGCCGACCTCCCGGTCCCGCCGCCACCGATCCTGCATCCGGCCACCTCGCGGCCCGTCGAGCCGGACGATCTCATGCCGCTGTTCCCGGTGGAGCTGATCGACCAGGAGGCGAGCGCCGAACGGTTCGTCCCGATCCCGGCGAGCGTCCGCGACGTCTACCGGCTCTGGCGGCCCACCCCGCTGATCCGGGCCCGCAGGCTCGAACGCGCCCTCGGCACCCCCGCGAGGATCTACTACAAGTACGAGGGCGGCTCGCCCGCCGGCTCGCACAAGCCGAACACCGCCGTCCCGCAGGCCTACTACAACGCGCGCCAGGGGGTCGGGAAGCTGGTCACGGAGACCGGGGCGGGCCAGTGGGGCTCGGCACTGGCGTTCGCCTGCGCGCAGTACGGCCTGGAGTGCGAGGTGTGGATGGTCCGCGTCTCGTACGACGGGAAACCCGGCCGCAGGAGCCTGATGCGGGCCTACGGCGCGACCGTGCACCCGAGCCCGTCCCCGCTGACGGCGTACGGCGCCGAGGCACTGGCCCACGACCCCGACTCGCCGGGCAGCCTCGGCATCGCGATCAGCGAGGCCGTCGAGGCCGCGGGGGCCGAACCAGGCACCCGGTACGCGCTGGGCAGCCTGCTGAACCATGTGCTGTTGCACCAGACGGTGATCGGCGAGGAGGCGATCGAGCAGATGGCCGCGTTCGGCGAGGCACCGGACATGGTCGTGGGGTGCACCGGAGGCGGTTCCAACTTCTCCGGGCTGGCCTTTCCGTTCCTGCGGGAGAAGCTGGCCGGGCGGATGGCCCCGGTGATCCGGGCGGTCGAGCCGGCGGCCTGCCCGTCCCTCACCAGGGGCGTCTACGCCTACGACTTCGGCGACGCCGCGGGGCTGACCCCGCTGCTGAAGATGCACACCCTGGGCCACGGCTTCGTCCCCGATCCCATCTACGCGGGCGGGCTGCGCTACCACGGCATGTCCCCGCTGCTGTCGCACCTGTACGAGCTGGGGATGTTCGAGGCGGTGGCCATGGGCCAGCACGACTGCTTCGAGGCGGGGCTGCGCTTCGCCAGGTCCGAGGGGGTCGTCCCCGCCCCCGAGGCGGCCCACGCGCTGGCCGAGGTCGTCGCCGAGGCACTGCGGTGCAGGGAGACGGGCGAGGAGAAGGTCCTGCTGACCGCGGTGTGCGGGCACGGGCACTTCGACCTGGACGGCTACGACCGCTACCTGTCGGGGCGGCTTGAGGATCTCTCGCTGCCGCAGGACCGGATCGACACGGCCCTGGCCGGGCTGCCCTCCCTGTAACCCGGCACGCACCGGGAACTCAGGGAGTTCCCGGTGCGGCCTGGTGTGGCCACTTCGTCGGCTAAGCGCCGCTAAGTCCTAGTCCATGTGGAAATATCTACGAATCTCTGTTAAACACAGGGTTCGCATATAGATCATTCTTTACAATCCTCCATACCAGCAGTCAGAGTGCCCTGGAGGGAACGTGTCGGAGTTCGACGGCGTCATCGTGGGCGGGGGCCACAACGGCCTCACGTGTGCCGCCTACCTCGCGAAGGCGGGGTTGTCGGTCGCGGTCGTCGAGCGCAACGACGTCGCCGGCGGTGGTTGCAGCACCCAGGAGCTCACCCTCCCGGGGTTTCGGCACAACACCCACAGCAGCTACCACTTCCTGGAGGAGGGCCCGGTCCCCGCCGACCTGGAACTCCAGCGGTACGGCCTGAGCTACGTCTATCCCGAGACCCAGCACGCCACGATCTTCCGGGACGGCCGGGCGATCACCGTCTACACCGACCCCAAACGCACCGCCGACTCCTTCGCCCGGTTCTCCAAGGCCGACGCCGAGCGCTGGCTGGAGCTGCACGAGCGCTACGCCGAGGCGGCCAGGGAGCTGATGAACGGGTTCCTGTACTCCAGCCCGCTCCCACCTCCGGTGCTCGCCGAGCGGCTCAAGGGCGACCTGGGCCGCGACCTGATGAGCTACATGCCGCTCTCGCTGTACGAGGCCGTCGACAGGAACTTCGAGAGCGACCAGGTCAGGGTCCTGTTCAAATCCTTCCTGCACGCCATCTCCATCGAGGACGTGCCGGGCACCGGCGGATTCTTCCCCCGGCTGCTGTCGCGCATCGCCCGGCTCGGCGTGCCCGTGGGCGGTGCGGGGAACGTCGCGAGCGCGCTGCGCGCCGTCATCGAGGAGCACGGCGGCACCGTGGTGACCGGCGCCCATGTCGAGCGAATCCTCGTCGGTGACGGGCGGGCCACCGGAGTGGAGCTGGCAGGCGGCGACGTTCTCACCGCCCGCCGGTTCGTGGCCAGCGCGGTGGACGCCCCGCAGACCGTCCGGCTGGCGGGCCCGGAGAACTTCGGCCCGGAGATCGCGGCCAAGGTCGAGGACTACAAGTGGGCCGGGCACAGCCTCGTCACCCTCCACCTGGCACTCGACGAGGCGCCGCGCTACCGGGCCGCCGAGTTCGAGCCCGACGTGGACCGGGCCTTCCTCGTCGTGCTCGGCGCCGACGACAGCGAGCAGCTCGGCCGCACCTTCGACCAGATCCATCAGGGACAGCTGCCCGACCGGCTGGCCGGCAACGGCGCATGCCCCTCGCTGTTCGACCCCTCGTACGCGCCGGACGGTAAACACGTGGCCTTCTGGTGGCCATGGGCCCCGTACGACCTCGGTGGCGACGCGGCGAACTGGGACCGTCGGCGCGAGGAGGTCGGTGAGCGGCTGCTCGCCGAGTGGGCCGAGTACGCCCCCAACCTCGCGGGAGGCGCCGTCCTCGGCAAGCGGGTCTTCTCACCGCTCGACATCGAGCGGCACTGCGTCAACATGGTGCGAGGCAGCCACCACGTGGGAGCCTACGAGCCGTCCCAGCTGGGCGGCAACCGGCCGGTCCCCGAGATGGGCCGGTACCGCACCCCCATCGACGGCCTCTACCTCTGTGGCGCCAGCAGCCACCCCGGCGGCTCGGTCTCCGCGGCCCCCGGATACAACGGCGCCAACGCCATCGCAGAAGATCTCGAACTGGCAACCTGGTGGACGCCGGTTCCCGCACCCCGGTGGAGCGAGTGAAGTCCCGTTTCGTCACCAAAGATCCAGCGACGCCAGGGTTCAGGATGGGCAGTCCCGCATCCATGCACGAGCAGCTGTCCCTGCTCAACGCGGCCAGCAAACGCATCGGCAGCACATTGGACATGTTCGAGACCGGCAGGGAACTCATGGACGTCGCCGTGCCGCGTTTCGCGGACGCGGCCGGCATCCTGGTGCAGGACCGGTTGGTGACCGAGGGGGAGTTCCCCCAGCAGACCACCGACGGCTCGGCGCTGGTGCGGCGGATCGCGGTCGGCGTGGCCGATCCCGCCCCCGGCATGTACGCCACCGCCTTCCCGGTGGACGAGGTGGCCGTCTACGAGTCGTGGACCCCCTACGCCCGGTGCATGGCCACCGGCAACCCGATCCTCTACCCCCGCCTGGGGCGCCGGACCGCCGAGGAGATCGGGCGGTTCTGGAAGCGTGACTCGGTGTCGAAGGTGCTGGAGGACAGCTCGTTCCTGGTGGTACCGCTGAAGGCGCGCGGCCGGGTACTCGGTTTCGTCATCTTCACCCGCCGTCCCACCAGCCAGCCCTTCGACGAGCAGGACGTCAACCTGGCCGAGGAACTGGCGGCCAGGACCGGGGTGTGCCTCGACAACTCCAGGCTCTACAACCGTGAGCGCCGTACCGCGCTGACCCTGCAGAGCAGCCTGCTGCCCGTCGACCTCACCCAGCCGCTGGGCCTGACGATCGCCTCCCGCTACCTGCCCGCCAGCGATCTGGTCGGGGTGGGCGGCGACTGGTACGACGTGATCCCGCTGCCCGGCTGCCGGGTCGCCCTCGTCGTCGGCGACGTGATGGGGCACGGCATCAGGGCCGCCGCCACCATGGGCCAGCTCCGCACGGCCGCCCGCACGCTGGCCAGCCTGGACCTGAGCCCGGCCGACGTGCTGTTCCGGCTCAACCTGATGAGCCAGGACCTGGACGCCAGCCAGATCGCCACGTGCGTGTACGCCACCTACGATCCGGTCACGCGGCGGTGCGCGATAGCCTGCGCGGGTCACGTTCCGCCGATTCTGGTGCGACCGGGCGGCGAGACCGAGCTGCTGGAGCTGCCGCCGGGACTGCCCCTGGGCATCGGCAACGAGCCCGCCGAGATGCGGGAGTTCACGCTTCCCGACGGCAGCGTGCTCGCCTTCTACACCGACGGCCTGGTGGAGAGCCGCGACCGGGACATCGAGGAGGGCATCAGCGCGCTGCGCGGCCTGCTCTCCGGCCAGGACCAGGACCTGGAGGAGGTCTGCGACCTCACGATCGGCGCCCAGCGGCCGGGGCACGAGCGCGACGACATCGCCCTGCTGCTGGCCAGGGTGTCCGAGCTGACGGAGAAGGAGTTCGTCGAGACGTCGCTGCCCGCCGACCGCCGCTCCGCCGCCCAGGCCCGCCGCTTCGTCCGGGCCACACTCGGAGGCTGGGGACTCGACTCCCTGTGCGACAACACCGAGCTGATGGTCAGCGAGCTGGTCGCCAACGCGGTCGAGCACGGCCAGGGCGAGGTCGAGCTACGCCTGCTGCGCGGGCCCACGCTGGTCTGCGAGGTGTCCGACAGCTCCGCGTCCGAGCCGGTGATGCGGGAGGCGTCCACCACCAGCGACACCGGTCGCGGCCTGCACCTCATCAACTGGCTCGCCCACCGCTGGGGCTCCCGCCTCACCCCGAAGGGCAAGATCGTCTGGATCGAGCAGCGGCTGCGTTGACATTCTCTCCGCCCTGCCGCGTGTACGGCTTCGGGTGGATCGCCGCTTCGCCGCACGGTGCCGGGATCACTCCCGGTCCTGCCCGCGCCCCACGGACGTCCGGTCGGACCGGAAACGTCACCGGCCTGTTCCCGTGCCGTCGACGTGCTCGGCGTGGGAACAGACCGGTTGGTGTGCGGCGTGCCTTCGTGGCCGCGCGGCTCAGCGAACCTCGTAGATCGCGGTGGTGCCGCTGACCTCGTTGCCCACCACCAGGAGCGCGTGGCGGGTCGGGCTGTCGGAGGCGGAGACGAACAGCACGCCCTCGGGGCCTACGTCCCCGGCGGTGCCGTCCGCGACCGAGCCGGCGAAGTCGCGGGTGTTGAGGTATCCGACCAGGCTCGGCGCCCGGGGATCGTCGATGTCGTAGGCGACGATCCCGCCGACCCGCTCCAGCCCGGCGAAGGCGTAGGTGCGGCCGCGCACCTCACCGACCGTGACCCCCTCGGGCTCGGGGCCCTTGTTGTCGCTGCGGCTGTCGAAGGAGTCGTTCGCCTCGTTGTCGGCGTTGAATGCCTCGGGCAGCTCCTTGGCGACGAGCCGCTCCAGCTCGTCGCCGGAGTCCCAGACGAGCTCTCCGGAGGCGGACCTGATCGAGATCGAACGGGCGCCGAACGCGTGCAGCTCGGTGTAGGCGCCGCTCGCGTCCCTGGGCGAGTCGACGGCCACGTTCAGCCGGCCGAGTTCGCCGTCCTTCTTGAGGTTCTCCGCGTCGGGCATCGCGAGGTTCAGCGACTTCACCCTGACCTCGTCGGCGTGGCAGCCCCAGTCGCGCCCGTCGCCCTCGTTCGCGGTGACCAGGTAGGTGCGCCCGCGGTCGCGGAAGTGCGCGATCCCGTCGGGCTGGTAGAGGCCCTTCACCGGCCTGGGCCTGATGTCGATCTTCCCGTCCCTGTCCGAGGCGTCGAAACCGCTCTTCGACCAGTCCTTCAGGCCCAGCGGGACGACGTCGCGGACCTCCACCCGCTTCAGGTCGACGATCGCGAGCGCGTTGTTCTCCTGGAGGGTGACGTAGGCGGTGTCACCGTCGACCGTGACGTACTCGGGTTCCAGGTCCTGGGCGGCGGTCGCCCCGGGACCGGTGATCCGCACCCCCTTGGCCCGCAGCCGCTCGGCATCGAACTTCTGGAACCCCGCGGTCCGCACCGTCCAGCGCTTCAGATCGACGACGCTCACCGAGCCCTCGGGGTCGACCTTCTCCCCCTCGCAGTAGGAGGACGGCTCGCCCTCGTTGGCCACGACCACCCGGTGCCCGTCGGGGGTGAAGGTCACCATGTCGGGCAGCGCGCCGACGGTCACCTGCTTGAGCTTCTTCCCGCTCCGGGCGTCGAAGAAGGCGACGGTGCCCGGGTCGGTCTTGACCGCGGCCTGCTGGGCGACGGCGACCAGACCGTCGCGTACCGCGACGCTGTTGGCCCCGGGGGTGGCCAGGGTGGCGACCTTGCGAGGCTTGCGCGGGTCGCGGATGTCGAGCACGTCAACGGTGCCGGCCTGCGCGTTCACGACGAACACCCGGCGGGTCTTGGCGTCGTACGCGGTGATCTCCGAGGCGCCGGCGGCGACGGTGCCGGTGGTGTAGCGGCCGAGGAAGGTCAGTTCGATGCCTCGGGGGCCGGATTCGGCGGAGGCCGGGGCCACGGCCGCGGGCAGCAGGATCAGGCCGGTGGCCGCAGCGACGGCCGCTCGGGTGAAGGTCGTGGTGCGCATGGGAGAGATCCTCACGACATACCGTGACTCTTCCCTGACGCCGAGATGACCGGGAGATGAAGCCGTCCGGTCGGATGCGCTCCCGGACGTGCCGGTCATGTCCATTGACGCGATGACTACTGGCGGGCCAGGGGTTACGGTCAAGATGAGGGCCGGGAGAGAACCCGGGAGGGCATCGGGAGGGCATGATGACCATCGACGTACCCGAGGCTTACCGTCGCGCGCTGGACGACTTCGGCGCTCTCGTCCACCGGATCGGCCCCGACCAGTGGGAGAACCCGACACCGTGCGTCGACTGGGACGTGCGCTCCCTCGTCAACCACGTGGTCGGCGAGAGCCTGTGGGCTCCCGAGTTGCTGGCCGGGCGGACCCACGCGGAGATCGGCGACGCCTTCGAGGGCGACCTGCTCGGCGACGACCCCATCAAGGCGTTCGACACCTCGGCCGTGCCCGCCATCCAGGCGGCGATCGATCACCGGGTCCTCGACCGCGTCGTCCACCTGCCCTTCGGCGACGTGCCCGGCCGGGAGTACATCACCGAACTGTTCGCCGACGCCCTCATCCACACCTGGGACCTGGCCCGCGCCATCGGCGCCGACGAGCGGCTCGACCCGGAGCTGGTCGCGGCCTGCGCCACCTGGTTCGCCGACGCGGAACCCGGCTACCGGCAGACCGCGGCCGTCGGGGAGCACCAGGCCGGAGAGCACCGGAAGGTGCCCTCCGACACCGACGCGCAGACCCGGCTGCTGGCCTCCTGGGGCCGCCGCGCGTGACCGCCCGTCCCCGTGGACTCGGGCTCTGTGATCAGTACGGCTAGCGAGCGGTCGGCCGCTTGCCGTGGTTGGCCTTGTGCTTCTTGCGGGCCTTGCCCTTACGCGATCTTCTGGCCATGCCGACCACCCCTTCCCTGAGGTCCTTCCAGGTCCCGCGAGTGCCGGCCTCCGTGATTCCGGACCCGTGATTCCGGACCCGTACGGGACTCGATGTCACCGGTTCAGACCTTCACGTTCCTCCTGCGACGCCCGGCGCACAAGGCCCGAACCGCGATCCGCCCCGCTCCGGTGGGTGCGTTGCCCCAACCTTGACGATCAGCGCCTCCCGCACCTGAGGGTCCTCCCCTCCGGCCAGGTTCTAGGCTCGCCCTCATGCGCGAGAAGCTGATGGCCCGCTGGCTGTCCCTGTCCGGCCCCGAGGCCGAATCCCTCGGCCGTGAACTGATCACCCGGTACGACGAGCCGCACCGCAGGTATCACACCACCACCCACCTGGAGGCCGTGCTCGCCCACATCGACACCCTGGCCTCTCATGCCGAGCACCCGGACCTGGTACGGCTGGCGGCCTGGTTCCACGACGCCGTCTACGACCCGCGGCGCGGCGACAACGAGGAGCGGAGCGCCATCCTGGCCGAGCGCGCGCTGCCGGAGATGGGGCTCTCCCCCGAGGCGGTGGCCACGGTCGCCCGGCTGGTCAGGCTGACCGTCACACACGCCCCCGCACCGGGCGACGCGGACGGGGCCGTGCTGTCCGACGCGGACCTGGCGATCCTGGGCGCGTCGCCGGAGGTCTACGCCGCCTACGCGACCGCCGTGCGCGAGGAGTACGCCTTCGTGCCCGACGACGCTTTCAGGTCCGGCAGGGCCGCGGTGCTGCGCTCGCTGCTCGATCTTGCGGCGATCTTCCACATCGCCGATCTGGAGGAGGCGGCGCGGGCGAACATCATGGCGGAGCTTGAGCGGCTGTGAGCAGATGACCACCATAATTCAACAGTATTTCCCGATACTCGCCGTGGTATTTTGGTGGAATCTGGTGAATTAAAGGGAGTGAGTCAATGCTCGCCCAGCAGCGGCAGCAGGCGATCCTGGAGAGGGTGCGGAGCAGGGGCGGGGTCAGGGTCGCCGATCTCGTCCGGGAGCTCGGCGTGTCCGACATGACGATCCGGCGCGACCTTGAGGTGCTCTCCGAGCGCGGGCTGGTGGAGAAGGTCCACGGTGGCGCCACCGCCACCGGGTCCGGCTCGACCGAGGAACCGGGCTTCGCCGCCAAGTCGGCGCGCCAGCAGGCGGAGAAGGAGACGATCGCCCAGCAGGCCGCCCGGCTCGTCCGGCCCGCCACCGCCATCGCACTCTCCGCGGGAACCACGACCTGGACGCTCGCCCACCACGTGACCGACGTGCCCGAGCTGACCGTGATCACCAACTCGATCCGGATCGCCGACGTCTTCCACCGCTCCCCCAGGGCCGATCGCACGGTCGTGCTCACCGGCGGGGTCCGCACCCCCTCCGACGCGCTGGTCGGCCCGGTCGCGGTCACGGCGATCCGGGGACTCCACGTCGACACCCTCTTCCTCGGCGTGCACGGGATGAGCGCCCGAGCCGGGTTCACCACACCCAACCTGCTGGAGGCCGAGACCAACCGTGAGCTGGTCGCCTCCGCACACCGCCTGGTGGTGCTCGCCGACCACACCAAGTGGGGCACGGTCGGCATCAGCACGATCGCCGAACTGGCCCAGGCCCACATCGTGGTCACCGACTCCGGCCTGGCCGAGGAGGCCCGCGAGGAGCTCGCCGCCTCGGTGGGAGAGCTGATCATCACAGAGCCACAGCAGGAGAGCGAGAGCGTCGGCCGATGAAGCGTACGATCACCCATCTGGCCGACGGCCGGGAGCTGTTCTACTTCGACCGCCGCGACGACGCCGACCGCGGAGCGGTCGACGGACGCGACCTGCCGCCCCGCCCCACCGCCTCCGAGTTGCGTTACGACCCGCTGACCGAGGAGTGGATCGCGGTGGCCGGACACCGCCAGGGCCGCACCTTCCTGCCTCCGGCCAGCGAGTGCCCGCTCTGCCCTTCCACCTCCGGCAACCTCACCGAGATCCCCTCCGCGGCCTACGACGTGGTGGTCTTCGAGAACAGGTTCCCCTCGTTCTCCACCTATCTGGGCGACTATCAGCAGGTCGGCGGGTTGAGCGAGGTCCGTCCCGGGATCGGTCGCTGTGAGGTGGTCTGTTTCACCTCCGAGCACGACTCCTCGTTCGCGATGCTCCCCCCCGAGCAGGTGGAGCTGGTCATGGAGGCCTGGATCGACCGTACGGCGGAGTTGTCGGCGATGCCGGGCGTGGAGCAGGTGTTCTGTTTCGAGAACCGGGGAGCCGAGATCGGCATCACCCTGGCCCACCCGCACGGCCAGATCTACGCCTACCCCTACGTGACCCCGCGCACCAAGCTGACCCTCGGGGCGGCCGGGCGCCACCGGGAGCGGACCGGCGGCAACCTGTTCGCCGACGTGCTCGCCGCGGAGCGGGAGGCCGGGGTCCGGGTGGTGGCCTCGAACGAGCACTGGACGGCGTTCGTCCCGGCCGCGGCGCGCTGGCCGGTGGAGGTTCATCTCTACCCCCACCGGCAGGTCCCCGACCTGGTCGGGCTGGAGCCCGCGGAGCGCGCGGCGTTCGGACCGCTCTACACCGACGTGCTCCGCCGCCTCGACGCGTTGTTCGGTGTGCCGATGCCCTATATCGCGGCCTGGCACCAGGCGCCGGTCAACACCGGTCGTGACCTGTCGTACACGCACATGGAGCTGTTCAGCATCCGCCGCGCGCCGAACAAGCTGAAATATCTCGCCGGCTCCGAGTCGGCCATGGGTGCCTTCGTGAACGACGTGCTGCCCGAGGAGACAGCACACCTTCTGCGCTCTGTTGTCACGAACTAATCACCAATTGGTCTCGTCTTGAAGTCGCGTGACCCTGTGTTTACCACTACTATCCTTCCCACATCGGCTGCAACAGCCGATATGCCTAATCCCAGGCGCATCGCCCGGGAGCCGGGGAACCACCGCACCTGGGGTGAAACCACTTCGGTGGAAGGGCGTTCTCCAGCCCGAACCCGTCAGCTAACCCGGTAGGCGGAAGGAGAGGAGAGTTCGTGGCGGCCCCGTCCCCCACGTTCCGTCGGCATGCGGTTCTGGCCCTTTGTTTGAGCCTGGTCGCCATGTTCACCCTCGGTGCCCCCACCGCGGGAAGCGCGGAGCCCAAGCCGACCGAGGCCAAGCTCCGCGCCGAGCTGGCCAAGCTCGGCAAGAAGGTCGACGGGCTGATCGAGGCATACGCGGCCAAGCGCGAGTCCCTCAAGAAGGCGCAGAAGGCCGAAGCCGTCGCCAAGCAGAACCTGGCCAGGGCCTCCGACCTCTACGCCAGGGCGGAGAAGCAGGTCGACTCCATAGTCCAGCTCCGCTACCAGAGCAGCATCGGAGGCCTGCCCGCGCTGCTGTTCGCCGACGACATGGGGGGAGCCGCGGTGATGGAGCAGCTCACCGCCCAGCAGAGCGCGCACCTGCAGGGCTTCGCCGAGAGCTTCGAACGCAGGAAGAGGGCGACCGAGACGGCCGCCAGGCTCACCGACGAAATCAGGGAGGAGGCCAAGGAGATGCAGACCCAGCGTGACGAGGTCGAAGATCTGATCAAGGACATCAAGAACAGGCTCGACCAGCTCGCCCCCGTCGGCTCCGGGCGCCGCGCCGACGGCAGCTGGGCCCCGCAACTCCCCACCGGCGCCGACAACATCACCGACCGGACCCGGATCATGCGTGAGGCCGTCAAGAGACGCTTCGACCTCCCGTACGCCGTCGGTTGCTACCGGTCCGCGAACGACGGCGGCGAGCACCCCCTCGGCCGCGCCTGCGACTTCATGATGAGCACCGGCGGCACGATGCCCTCAGCCGCCAACCTCCGGCTCGGCGACGAGATCGCCGCCTGGGCCATCAAGAACAAGTCCAAGCTCGGAGTGAAGTACGTGATCTGGCGCCAGCGCATCAACCACGGCTCCGGCTGGAGAACCATGTCCAACCGCGGCGGCATCACCGCCAACCACTACGACCACCCGCACATCTCGATGTACTGAGCCGCCAGGCTCCTGAACTGCGGTGATCTCGCTGTAATCCCCTCTCAGGACACAGCGAGGTCCCCGAGACCCGGCACGATTCAGTCACTGGCGTTCGATTGGATGGGCGTATGACTGATCACGATGTGGCCCGTCTGCTGCCCGGTGTCCCGATGCTCCGCGACCTGTGCCGGTCCATGGCGGTGCTGGAGGCCATCCTGAGCCCGGAGTGGGAGAGCCGCTACCACTCCTTCGACGCGGGTTGGAGCCCGAGGGCGGAGATGGCTTACACGATCACACACCACCGACCCGCAACCACCACCTGAGCAGGGCGAGATGCCGCTGGCGAGGTATCTGCCCTTCCCTACGGATCTGGTGGTCAGGTGTCGTACAAGCCGTCCCAGGGTTCGTAGAAGCCGAGGTTGTTCGGGTAGAGCTCGGCGTGTTCGGTGCCTTCGAAGGTCTCGATGACGAGGCCGAAGAGCACGCCGTCGACTTCGCGGCGAAAGGGCCGGATGGCGATGTCGCCGAAGCGGAGGCCGGGGAGGGCATCGAGCCACTGCTTCAGCCGCTCCTGCGCTGCGTCGACGGCGGCCCGGTGGTTGTCGTCGGTCCCGGTGCGCTCGATGCGGGAGTCGAGGTGGTGGCCGGCGGCGTCGAAGGTGTGCAGGACGGCGTGCCAGCGTTTGTGCGCCTGCCAGTCGTCGGTGTGCGTGTAGCCCTCGGGGAAGGCGGCGACGACGGAGCCGAGGAACTGCCCGCCCTCCCAATGGCCGATGGTGTCGGTGTGGTAGTCGGGTTCGTAGCTGATGGGGATGATCTCGGGGACTGCCATGTGCGGGAGAGTAGCGATCGGGTCCGACATAGCCTTTGCACTGCGCATGACCCTGCTAACGGAAGTGCTGACACCGTCCCTGGACGCGAGTGGACATCCACAGAAGACGATTGTGTCGGGCCCGGCGCGGTGGCCGTCCGGAATCACTCAGACCGAGGAGGGCAGGGCACATCCAGGGCACATGGGTACGAGAAGCAGCAGGAAACGATGAGAACCAATGAACGCCGAAAGCCCAGCTCAGAACGCCTTCTAGGAGATCGCCGCAGGTCGTTCACGCGGGGCTGAGGACGGCCCGGAACTCACAACCTCCGCGGCCGAGACGCACGCGCTCCCCCGGTGGGCGGCCCTAAGCGGGTCAGTTGCGGCCGGTGGAGCCCTCGGGTGGGACGGGGGCGGTGGAAGCGCGTACCACCAGTTCGGTGGCGAGTTCGACGTGGTGGGAGTCGACTCGTTCGCCTGCCGCCAGGCGCAGGGCCGTGCGTACGGCGACGCCGCCCATCTCTCGCAGCGGCTGGCGTACGGTGGTCAGCGGGGGCGAGGCCATGCAGGCGACCTGGGTGTCGTCGAAGCCGACGATGCTGAGGTCCTCGGGCACGCGCAACCCTCGCGCCCTGGCCGCCTCCAGCACGCCGAGCGCGATGTCGTCGCAGCCGGTGAAGATGGCGGTGGGGACCTCAGGCAGGTCGAACAGGGCCGCGCCGCCCGTCACACCCTCCTGGTAGCGGAAGTGCCCCGCCCGTACGTAACCCGGAGGAACCGAAGCGCCTGCGGCCTCCATGGCGGCGCGGTAGCCGTGTAGCCGGGCCTGGTTGCAGGCGGCGGTGGCCGGGCCGCCGAGGTAGGCGATGCGCCGATGTCCGAGCGCGAGCAGGTGCTGCGTCGCGGCCAGGCCCCCGGCGAAGTTCGTCGAGCCGACGCTGGTGACCCCCCTGGTCTGCGGCAGGTTCAGCGGGTCGATCACGACCAGTGGCAACCGCACGCGGGACAGGGCGGCGAGCTGCCCGGCGGTCAACTCGCTGGTGATGGCGATCAGGGCCCGCCGTCCGGCCGTGACCAGGCCGCGCGCCCAGGCTCCGGCGCGGTCGGCGTTCGTCCGGATGCTCACCACGATCGCCGCGTCGACCTCGGCCCCGGCCTGCACAGCGCCCTGGACGATCTCGGTCGAGTACGCGTTGAGATCGGCGTCCAGCTCCACTTCGATCGTGTCCGGCACGGCCGCGTCGCCCCGGCGGCGCTGTGGCGGCGCGACGTAGTCGTGCTGCTCCAGCAACGACTCCACGAGGGAGCGGGTCACCGGGGAGACGTCACCTCGGCCGTTGAGCACCTTCGACACGGTCGCGACCGACACGCCCGCCGAGGCCGCGACCGTGGCCAGCGTGGCCCGTTTAGGACTGGCCGGCATCTGTTCCTCCCTGCTGTGTGGCGGAAGAGCCCGGTATCGGTTCCACATCCACACGGGTGACCAGTCGGCGGCCCAGGCCGACGTGACGCAGCGGGCCGGTCAATCGTATGTGGCCCCGGCAGGGCAGGTCGGACGCCGACGTGCCCACGAGCACCTCAAGGTCCCCCGGTTCGACGATACGCCGCAGGTCGCGCCCGGTGAACGCGGTCCGGTCGGCGGGCACGGTGAAGGTCGCCAGGGCGCTCGCGCCGGGCTCCAGCCGGACCCGGGCGAACCCGGTGAGCTGCCGCACCGGTCGGGTGACCTGGGCGACCACATCGTACAGGAAGAGCTGGACGACCTCCTCGCCCGCCCGGCCCCCGGTGTTGCGTACCCGCACCGACACGGTGAACTCGCCGTCGGTGGGCACCTCGGCGTCGCTGATCCGCAGGTCGTCGACCTCGAAGGTGGTGTACGAGGCGCCGTGCCCGAACGGGAACAGCGGGGTCGGGTCGAGATTGCTGATGCCGTGGCTGTTGGAGCCCAGCGGCGGCTGCAGGTAGGTGCCCGGCTGCCCGCCCGGACCGCGTGGGATCTGCACCGGCAGCTTTCCGCTGGGCTGCACCCTGCCGGACAGGACCCCGGCGACGGCCGCCCCGCCCTCCTCCCCGGGCATGAACGCCTGGACGAGCGCGGCGGCCGTCCCGGACACCCGGCCCAGCGCGTATGGACGGCCCGAGACGACGACCACCACGACCGGCGTGCCGGTGGCGGCCAGCTCGGCCAGCAGGTCCTCCTGCACGCCGGGCAGCCGCAGGTCTTCGGCGTCGCAGCCTTCGCCCGACGTACCCAGCCCGAACATCCCCGCCAGGTCGCCGACGACGGCCACGCACACGTCGGACTCACGAGCCGCCTGGAGTGCGGCGGCGAAGCCGGAGCGGTCGTCGCCCCGCACGTCGCAGCCCGGCTCGTGGATCAGCTCGGCATCGGGCAGCTCGGCCCGCAGCGCGTCGAGCAGGCTGGGTGCGGCCACGCCGAGCCCGAGCCCCGGATGACGGGGCAGCACGTGGTTGGGGAAGGCGTAGCAGCCCATGAACGTGTGCGGGTCGTCGGCGCAGGGGCCGACCACGGCCACCCGGCGCGGCCCCGGACGCCCTTCGCCGAACAACGGTAGCGCGGTGCCCGCGTCGAGCAGCACGATCGACCGCTCGGCCAGTTCCCGGGCCAGTGCCCGGTTGGCCGGCGAGTCCAGGTCCACGGTCCGTGCCCCGGCCACCGACTTCTCCGGTGTCCAGTCCGGGTCCAGCAGTCCGAGCTGCACCTTCTGCGTGAGCAGGCGCCGGGCGGCCCGGTCGACCAGGGACTCCGGCAGTTCGCCCCGCCGCACCCGCCCGGCGAGGTGCTGGCCGAAGCCGAGCGTGTCGGGCAGCTCGACGTCGATGCCCGCGGTCAGCGCCTGCACCCCGGCCTCGTCGGTGTCCGCGGCGACCTGGTGCGTCGTCGCGAGGAACGGGATCGCCCAGTAGTCCGACACCACCGTCCCGGTGAACCCCCACTCGTCGCGCAGCAGGTCGGTCAGCAGCCACGAGTCGGCCGCGGCGGGAACGCCGTCCACGTCGGAGTACGAGTTCATGACCGAACGCGCGCCGCCCTCGACGATGGCGGTCTCGAACGTCGGCAGGATCATGTCCATCAGCTCGCGCCGGCCCATCGGCACCGGGCCGTGGTTGCGGGCCGCCCGGGAGGCGGAGTAGCCGGCGAAGTGCTTGAGCGTGGCGATGATCCCGGCGCTCTCGAGGCCGCGCACGTAGGCCGCGCCGAGCATCGCGACGAGGTACGGATCTTCACCCATGGTCTCCTCGACCCGGCCCCAGCGGTAGTCGCGCACCACGTCCAGCACCGGCGACAGGCCCTGGTGGACGCCCACGGCACGCATGTCCCGCCCGATGGCGGCGGCCATCCGCTCCACCAGCTCCGGGTCGAACGTCGCGCCCCAGGCGATGGCCGCCGGGTAGACGGTCGCGCCGTAAGTGGTGAAACCGGTCAGGCACTCCTCGTGGACCAGCGCCGGGATGCCGAGCCGGGAATGCTTCACCACCTCGGACTGCAGCCGTACCACCTCCGCGGCGCCCTCCGCCGCGGTCACCGGAGCACTGCCGAACACCCGCGTCAGGTGGCCGAGCCCGTGGCGGATCGCCTCCTCGAAGGGCACCCTCCCCGAGGCCGCGAAGACGTCCTGCATCGGGGCCACGTTCGCCGGGCCTTCGGCCTCCTCCTCGGGCTCCCCGCCCTGGTCGGCCTGCATGTCGTTGCCGAGCCACCGGCTGCCGAGCTGGCCGATCTTCTCCTCCAGGGTCATCTCCTCAAGGAGGGCGTCGACCCGGTCGGCCACGGGGAGTGCCGGGTCCTGCCACGGACGGAGGATCCGGCCCGCCGCGGAGGCCCCATCTAGCGCCGTCATCTGCTCTCTCCTCAAGAAAAACTCACCCGGACAACTTTCCGAAACTTTTCGGTGCGTTGCGGTAGCCCTGCTCGAATCCTGGCGCACCTGAGTGACCAGGAAAAGCCCCAGATGAGAGTACCTCACACACCTTACATACGAAGCTCGTGCCGATATGAGGTCACCCCTTGACAGGCAAGTAGTAGAAATCTAAATTTGCGTGCCACGCGGCTTGTTTCGGAAATGTTTCGACATGCTGGGCTCAAGAAGAGTGGATGCCTGGCAGCGGAGGTGCTGATCCACGACCGACGACCACCGCCACTGATGTTTCACATGGAGCCGCGCCCAGCTCGGCATTCGACATACGGAGATCAGCGTGGAGTCAACGACACCATCTCGCCGCACCTTCCTCACCCTCTCCATGGGCATCCCCCTGGGAGCCGCGCTGGCGGCCTGTGGCACTTCCGGCCCCACCGCGGCGGGCGGAGGCGGAGGCGGCGGGACCAAGGCCACTTACTGGTACCTGGCGGTCCAGCCACAGGAGGGCGTGCGCACCCGGGCCGTGGAGCGGTTCAACAAGGCCAACCCCAACGGGCAGATCACCGGGACGATCCTCCAGAACGACGCGTACAAGACGAAGATCAAGACGGCGATCGGAGCGGGCCAGGCCCCCACCATCATCTGGGGTTGGGGCGGCGGGACCCTGCGCACGTACGTGCAGGCCGGCCAGGTGGAGGACCTCACCTCGTGGTTCGAGCAGAACGCCGCCGTGAAGGACCGGCTGTTCCCCTCCTCCTTCGGGGCGGCCACGATCGACGGCAAGATCTACGCGATGCCGTGCGAGACCATGCAGCCCATCGTCCTGTACTACAACAAGAAAATCTTCGACCAGGTCGGCGTGCAGCCGCCGGAGTCGTGGGGCGACATCATGGCCCTGGTCCCCAAGTTCAACGCCGCCGGCATCGCCCCGTTCTCCCTTGGCGGCCAGTCCCGCTGGACGAACATGATGTGGCTGGAGTTCCTCTTCGACCGCATCGGCGGCCCCGAGGTGTTCCAAGCCGTGTTCGACGGCAAGAAGGACGCCTGGTCCCACCCCGCCGCCCTCGACGCCCTGACCAAGCTGCAGGACCTCGTCAAGGCGGACGGGTTCATCAAGGGCTTCTCCTCGATCACGGCCGACTCCAACGCCGACCAGGCCCTGCTGTACACCGGCAAGGCCGCGATGATGCTGCACGGCGGCTGGACGTACGGCAGCATGTCGACCGACGGCGGTGACTTCGTCTCCGGCGGCCACCTCGGCTACATGAACTTCCCGCCGGTCGAGGGGGGCAAGGGCGACCCCAGCAACACCGTCGGCAACCCGGGCCAATACCTGTCGATCTCGTCCAACGCGACCGCCGAGCAGAAGGAGATCGCCAAGAAGTTCTTCGCCACCGCCGTGCTCAGTGACGAGGAGGTCAAGGAGTGGGCCGGCACCGGCGCGGTGCCGATCGTCAACGGCGCCGACAGCGCGTTCGCCACCGCCAAGGACGCGGACTTCCTGAAGTTCGTCTACGGCATCGCCAGCAACGCCAAGTCGTTCGCCCAGTCCTGGGACCAGGCGCTCAGCCCCACCGCGGCCGAGGTGCTGCTGGACAACATCGCCAAGCTGTTCCAGCTGTCGATCACGCCGCAGCAGTTCGTGTCCAACATGAACGCGGTCATCGGCAGTTGAGCGCGTTCGCCACCCCCGCTCGGAGGGGGACGCCGCCGGCCGCCACGCGAGAGGCCCGAGGCGGCGTCCTCCCGTGGCTGGCCGTGCCGGCTCTGGCGGTGTTCGTCGCCTTCGGGGTAATTCCACTGGTCGGGGTCCTGTTCCTCAGCTTCACGTCCTGGGACGGGCTCGGCGACATCCAGATGTCCGGGCTCACCAGCTGGTGGGCTGTGCTCAGCGACCCCGGCCTCCTGCACGCGCTGTGGGTGACGTTGCTGGTGATGGCCGCCTCCTGGGCGGTTCAGACGCCGGTCAGCATCCTGATCGGGGTGTTCCTGGCCGGGCACCAGCGCTATCGCGCGCTGCTGGCCGTGCTGTACTTCATCCCACTGCTGCTCAGCTCGGCCGCCGTCGCCATCGCCTACAAGGCGCTGCTCGATCCGAACTTCGGGCTCGGTGCCGGGCTGCACATCGGGCTGCTCGCACAGGACTGGCTCGGCGAGCCCTTCCTCGCCTTCAGCGTCGTGATCTTCGTGGTGTCGTGGCAGTTCATCCCCTTCCACTCGCTGATCTACCAGGGCGGCGTACGGCAGATCCCGCGCTCCATGTACGAGGCCGCCGAACTGGACGGCGCGGGCCGCGTCCGCAAGTTCTTCAGCATCACGCTGCCGCAGCTCAAGTACACGATCATCACGTCCTCCACCCTCATGGTCGTCGGGTCCCTGACCTTCTTCGACCTGATCTTCGTGCTGACCGCGGGCGGTCCTGGCGACGCCACCCGGGTGCTCGCCCTGGACATGTACAAGCGCGGGTTCCAGGCCAACCTCATGGGACCGGCCAGTGCCATCGCCGTCATCCTCGTCCTCGTGGGCCTCGCCCTGGCGTTGCTCCTGCGCCGGCTCGGCGGCAGCGACGCGGGAGCCAGCCAGCTGGAAGGGGCCTGACCATGGGCTTGACCCACACGACCGGGCTCAAGCGGACCCCGGCGGCCGAAACGGAACCGCGCCGGCGCCGACCGCGTCCAGGCGGCGAACGCCCCAACTGGCTGGGCGGGGCCGCGGGCTGGCTGTGGCTGGCGATCGTGATCGTGCCGATCTACTGGATCCTCATCACCAGCTTCAAGGCGCAGAGCACCTACTACGCCACCAACCCGCTGGCGCCGCCTACCGAGCCGACCCTCAGCAACTACAGGATGGTCATCGAGTCCGACTTCCCGCTGTACTTCCTCAACAGCCTCATCGTGACCGTCGGCGCGGTCGTCCCGGCGGTCACGGTCGCGTTCATGGCGGCGTACGCGATCGTCCGGGGCGGCGCCCACCGCTTCCTACGCGGGGTGAACTCGCTCTTTCTCATGGGGCTGGCCATCCCGCTGCAGGCGACCATCATCCCGATCTACCTGATCATCATCCGGCTGCGCCTCTACGACTCGCTGGCGGCGCTGATCCTCCCGTCCATCGCCTTCGCGATCCCGCTGTCGGTGCTGGTCTTGGCCAACTTCATCCGTGACGTGCCCAAAGAGCTGTTCGAGTCGATGCGGCTGGACGGCGCGGGCGAGATGACGACGCTCTGGCGCCTGGCCCTACCGCTCACCCTGCCGGCCGTGGTGACGGTGACGATCTACAACGCGCTGACGATCTGGAACGGATTCCTGCTGCCGCTGATCCTCACCCAGAGCCCCGACAAGCGCACGCTGCCGCTCGCGCTGTGGACCTTCCAGGGGCAGTACAGCGTGAACGTGCCCGCCGTACTCGCCTCCGTCGTGCTGACCACGCTCCCCCTCCTGATCCTGTACGTGGTCGGCCGCCGTCAGCTGCTCAGCGGCCTGACGGCCGGTTTCAGCAAGTGACCTTCCCCTGGCGGTACGTGGGCTTATGACGGATCAGATCTCGACGTACCAGCGCTCCGAGCCGCGGGGCGTCGCTCTCGCCTGACCGCAGGGCTCGCGGAGGTCCGGCCGAGCCGAGCGGTCCGGTTCTCCCCGGCATGGGTGGCCAAGCACGCCCCGGTGTGCTTGGC
>NZ_JBEOZN010000120.1:0-30027 GCF_040298085.1 Streptosporangium sp. NPDC001681
GATGCTGGCGGCCAGGAGCTTCTGCAGGCTGGCGAACTGGTCGACGAGGCGCTGGGAGTCGCGGCCGAGCGCCGCGACACCCCGCCGGGCTCGGAGTTGCTGACCGGTGTGTGGACCGTCGAGACGGGACGCAAGATCGTCTCGATCGGCATGCGGCAGAGCCGGGGCGTCACCAGCCACGGGTTCGCCCTCAACGTCGACGGCGACCTGACCCCGTGGGGCTGGGCGGTGGCCTGCGGCATGCCCGAGGTCGACATGACCTCGATGGGGCGGGAGGCCCCCGCCACCGCGGCCATGGAGCAGGTCCGGGCCGCGGTGGCGGAGGCGTTCGAGGCGAGCTGACCGATTTCTCGGCCTTCCGGGGTGACCCGGATTCGCGCCGGCCGATCCTCGGGCGGTGACCGGCACGGGTCTGGGGAAGCCGGCCGGGGCCGGTCAGCCGATCGGCTCCTTGCCGACCGGGTCGACCGGACCGATCGGGTCGAGCTCGTCGATCGTGCGGCGCGGGCCGGTGAACCAGTGCCTGGCCGACAGCGCCCACCACAGGCCCACGCTCAGCACCATCACGCCGACCACGATCGGCGCGTAGTTCACCGCGGCCGGTGTGAAGTCGTCACTGAACGGTACGGCCGCCGGGACCAGCGGCATGACGAAGTAGATCGAGACGATGACGATCTCGACGATGGCGATCCAGCACATGACCCGGTACTTCGATCCCAGCGTCCAGGGCCCCGGCTCGAACCGGTCGCCCATCCGCAGCCGGAGCCAGATCGGGATCGCGAAGGCGATGTAGAGGCCGATGACCGCCACCGAGACGACCGCGTAGAAGGCCAGCGGCAACCCGTCGGGGGCCTCGTACAGCGCGGGCAGGGTGAGGACCAGCGCGGCCGCACAGCCGAAGATGATCGCGTTGACCGGGGTCCTGTTGCCGTCCACCTTCGACCACAGGCGCCAGCCGGGGACGGCGCCGTCGCGGGAGAACGCGTAGGTCATCCGGGACATCGAGGTCACGCAGCTCATCCCGCAGAAGAACTGGCCGATGGTGGAGATCGTGAAGATCGCCGTGGCCAGGTTGCCGGGGAGCGCGCTGTCGAAGATGGCGCCGACGAAGCCACTCGCCTCGTTGACCGCGTTCACGTCGGTGGCCGCGAACAGGAAGGCCAGCAGCAGGATCCAGCCGCCGATCGCCGAGTAGAAGATCGACTGCCACAGTCCCCTGGCGGCGGCGGTGGAGGCGCCCTGGGTCTCCTCGGACACGTGCGCGCACGCGTCGAACCCGGTGATCGTGTACTGGGTCAGCAGGAATCCGAGGGGCAGCACGTAGAACCAGTAGGACGAGTCGGAGAAGCCGGAGTTGTTGATCGTCTCGGTGAAGACGAACGACATCGACTGGTGCGAGTCGGGACCGAAGATCAGGATCAGCACGACCGCCGCCGCGCCGAACACGTGCCACCACACCGAGACGTTCTGCAGCAGCGAGATCAGCCGGTGGCTGAAGATGTTGATCAGCGCGTGCAGCACCAGGACGATCGCGAACAGGATGAACGCGTTGGTCAGGGTGGGATTCCAGCCGAGGAAGAACCGGTCGAGGGTGATGTTCAGGAAGGTCGCGCAGCCGTAGTCGACCGAGGCCGTCACGGCGATCAGGCCGATGAGGTTGAACCAGCCGGTGAACCAGCCGTGGATGGGCTTGCCCATCTTCGCGGCCCACCAGTAGATGCCGCCGGCGGTCGGGTAGGCCGACACCAGCTCCGACATGCAGAGCCCGATGATCAGGATGAAGATCGAGATCAGCGGCCACCCCCATGAGATCGCGATGGGGCCGCCGTTGTTCCAGGCCTGGCCGAACGTGGTGAAGCAACCGGCCAGGATGGAGATGATCGAGAAGGAGATGGCGAAGTTCGAGAAACCGCTCCAGGTTCTGGAGAGCTCCTGTTTGTAACCGAGTTCGGCGAGTCGCCTCGCGTCCTCGTCGACCGACGTTGGCTTGGTCACGCAAGCCTCCTAGCGTGGTGGTGCGGGGGGTGGGAATCCGGTGCTCGCGCCCCGGACGTCATCGACGAGCCGCCCGAACTCCGGGTCGTCCAGATCTCGTACGGCCTGTGAGAACTTGTCGGCCGCCTCGGCCTCGTAGTCGAAGTCGGCGTCGGCGGCCTGCTCCTTCAGCAGCCCGTGGTGCACGGCGAACCAGAGCGTCCAGGTCAGATTGGACATGATCAGGTTGAGCCGGACCCTGGAGGTGAGCCGCCGGTCGTCGGTGCCGAAGTAGGCGCGGGCCAGCCGGGTGGTCAGGTCCGGGTCGTAGTCCGCCTCGGCGGCGATGTCGCCCAGCTCGAAGGCGGGGTCGTTGTTCCCGGAGAGCTGGTAGTCGACGATCCTGACCTCGGCGCCGCAGCGGATGAAGTTCTCCGGCAGCAGGTCGTTGTGGCACGGCACCTTGGGCAGCGGGTCGGCGGCCAGCGCCCGCTCGATCTCCGTCACCGTGGCAAGACGGTCCTGGTAGCCGTCGGGTGTGCCCAGTTCGTGGGTACGGCAGAGGGCGAGGAACTCGTCGAGCTTGCGGAAGATGGAGAAGTCGTTGACGAACCGGGGCCCGGCGTGCAGCCGGCGGCAGGCCGCCGCGATGGGGCCGGGAAGTGTCCGTACGGTGTGCGCGTCCAGGGTGACGCCGTCGAGATACTCCAGCACCAGCGCGCCGGGCAGCCGGTGCAGCACCCTGGGGCCGACTCCCGCGTCCGCCGCGTGGACGGTGTTGGCGATCTCCTCATCGAGTGGTATGCCCAGGCCGGCGGCCGACACCCGGGGATCGAGCACCCGCAGCAGCCAGCGCTGTCCGTCGGCGGCGTCGAGCCTGGCGATCCGATGGCTGAGCCCGCCCTTGATCGGTGTCTCGGTCACGGGCTGTCCGGCCCATTTACGGACATCCCCTAGAGGATCTGGCATGCCGCTCTCCTTTGGCCTACCTTCAGACCATTGATCCGATTCTGCGGACGAGGTGTTACAGAGGGGTTGCGGACTTTGAAACTTCCCGGCTCTGCACGGGCCCTCGTGATCGGTGGCGGGGTGGCCGGGTGCAGTGTGGCCTATCATCTGGCAAGGCTTGGCTGGACCGAGGTGATACTCGTCGAGCGACACGAACTCACCGAGGGGACCACCTGGCATTCGGCCGGGTTCGTGGGCCAGCTCCGCTCCACGGTCACCCAGACCAAGATGATTATGTATTCGGCCGGTCTCTATCCCGAGCTGGCCGAGCTCACCGGCCTGGACCCGGGGTGGCACGGGGTCGGTGGACTCCGCCTGGCGACCACGCCCGAGCGGGTGGAGGAGTCCCTGCGCCTGGCCGGGGCCGGGGAGACCTACGGGCTGGGTCTTGAGGTGCTGTCCGGCGCCGAGGCCGGGGAGATGTCCCCGCTGCTGTACACCGACGACGTGCGGGCCGCGCTCTGGCTGCCCGGGGACGGCTGGCTGGATCCGGCGCTGCTGGCCAGGGCGCTGGCGGCCGGGGCGCGGAAGCTGGGCGTGCGGATCCTCACCGGGACTCGCGCGGTGGGGCTCGACGTGGCGGGCGGGGCGATCACCGGCGTACGGCTCGCTTCGGGCACCGAGGGAGCCGAGGATTTCGAGGAGTGGTCGGTCCGGACGGAGACCGTGGTCGTCGCGGCGGGTGCGGCCAGCGGGCGGGTCGGGCGGCTGGCCGGGGTGGACATTCCGGTTGTGCCGATCAAACACCAATATGTGGTCACCGAGCCTTTCGGGGTTCCTTCCTCCACGCCCACGGTGCGGGATCCGGACAACATTGTCTATTTCCGGGAAGAAAATGGCGGAATTCTGGTCGGTGGGTATATCCGAAACCCGGAGATCTGGTCAACGGCTGCCCCGCTTGAGGAGCCTCGGACCGTCTTTCCCCCCGATATGCCGAAATTCCAGGAATCGTGGGAGTCTGCGGTGCGGCGGGTCCCCGCCCTGGCCGGTACCAAGATCACGAAGGTCGTCCACGGCCCCGAGGCGTTCACCCCCGACGGGGAGTTCCTCCTCGGCGAGACCTCGGTCCGCGGGTTGTGGGCGGCGGCGGGCTTCTGCGTCCACGGCCTGGCCGCGGCCGGCGGCGTGGGCAAGGTCATGGCCGAGTGGATCGTGGATGGCTCGCCCGAGTACGACGTGTTCGGCATGGATCTGCGACGCTTCGGGCTGCACGCCCGTTCCGCGGCGTGGAGCCGCGCCAAGGCCCTGGACTCCTACTCGAAGTACTACGACATCGTCTACCCGGGCGAGGAACGGACCGCCGCCCGGCCGCTCCGCCGCTCTCCCGCCTGGGTCCGGCACGCGGAGCTCGGGGCGGCGTTCGGCGAGAAGGCCGGCTGGGAGCGGGTGAACTGGTTCGAGTCCAACGCCCGCCCGGCCGCGGAGCCCGACCGGGACCCTCCCCTGGGCGACGGGGATGTCCGCTCGGAAGGCCAGGGCCCCCGGAGGGGCGGCCGGGGCCTCCGCCCGGACGGGTGGGCCGGCCGGATCTGGTCGCCGGCCGTCCGACAGGAGTGCCTGACCACCCGCGACGCCGCGGGCCTGTTCGACCAGACCTCGTTCGCCAAGCTGGAGGTGGCGGGAGCAGGAGCACTGGAAGGGTTGCAGCGGGCGTGCGCCGGGCAGCTCGACAGGCCGGTGGGCTCGATCGTCTACACCCAGCTCCTCAACGCGCGCGGCGGCGTCGAGGCCGACCTGACCGTCACCCGCCTGGCCGACGACCGCTTCCGGTTGGTCACCGGCACCGCCTTCGGCGTCCACGACGCCGCCTGGCTCCGTGGCCGGGGACTCGACGTCCGTGACGTCACCTCGGCCCATGCCTGCTACTGCCTGTGGGGCCCGCGAGCGCTCGACATCCTCGGCTCCGTCTCCGATGACGACCTGACCTTCGGCTACCTGAAGGCCAGGGAGATCAGCGTCGGAGGAGTCCCGGTGCTGGCCCAGCGGGTGACGTTCGTGGGCGAGTTCGGCTGGGAGCTGTACTGCCCTTCGGAGTACGGCCTGACGCTCTGGGACACGCTCATGGAGGCGGGAACGCCGCATGGCATGCGCCCGGCCGGGTACCGCGCGATCGACTCGATGCGCCTGGAGAAGGGGTATCGAGTCTGGGGCCTGGACGTCACCCCGGAGACCACCCCGTACGAGGCGGGCCTGGGCTTCGCGGTCGCCGGGGACAAGGACTTCCTCGGCCGCGCCGCCCTGGACGCCGCCCGCCGCCCAGCCGGCGACCGTCCCGCACCGGCCTCCTCGGCCGTGTCCGCCGCGGGTCCAACGGCCCCGGTGCCCGCGCGGAGCCTGTTCTGCCTGGTCCTGGACGACCCACGTCAGGTCTGTCTCGGTGGCGAGCCGGTCCGCTCCGGCGGCCTGCCCGCCTCGCGGGTGACCAGCGGCGGGTACGGCCACCGGGTCGACCGCTCGATCGCCTACGCCTACCTGCCCGAGGGCACCGCACCGGGTGACCGCGTCGAGGTCGGCGTGACCGGCACCTGGGTGGGCGCCGCCGTCGCCGCAGAACCCCTCTACGACCCGTCCTCGGAACGCGTCCGTCACCTGCCGTCCTGACCGTCCGGCCGAGGGAGCGGTGCCGTACCGGAGCCTTGGAAAGACGCGCGCTCACCGCCAGGGCTCCGGAGAGCGCGCCGTCCGGGGCCCGTCCCCCCGCCGGTTCAATCGTCCGAGGTGAGACCGGCGGCGACCGCGGTCAGCTCGCGCTCGACCGCCCGCCTGCCGCCGAGATCCTTCGCGTAATCAGGACTGATCATCACTTCGACCGCCCGTTCCTCGCCCACCTGCAGGAAGATGCTCGGGGTCCCCTGCCCGCCGTCCTCGCCGACCCACTGGTTGACGACATAACCGGTCCGGCCATCGCCGAGGGGCACCTGTTTCCCCTTGTTCAAAACGCGGTAGCTCTGCCACTGCTCGTCGGCGCGTGCGGCGGCCAGACCCTCGAAGACGAAGATCTGGACACGGTAGGAGCCCTCGCCGTCGTCCGGATAGCTCCACGTCGTGGAGTACTCGTCGCCTCGGTTCACCGCCCAGGCGTTCCGTACCAGGCCGCCGGTCATGTATCCCACGTGGACGCGCCCCAGGGTGTTCCCGGTGCCGATGCCGACGGGCGTACGGAAGACGCGCGGGGTGGCCGTGGGCGTCGGCGTGGGCATCGGGGGTTCGGTGAACAGGGGCTGCGGCGCGTCCCGGTCGCCGGTGTCAGGCTCCGGCGTCCCGGAGGTCGCGACCTGGTCGTGCGGTGCGGGAGCCGGGTTCAGCGCCAGCTGGACGGGGGCCGCGATCCCCGCGACGGCCGCCGCGGCGACCACGGCGGTGATCCTGATCCGCCTGGCGCTCCTGCGCCGCGAGGACCGGATCACCCGCTCGGCCAGGCCAGGGGCCGCGCGCAGCCGCGCGGTCTCGTCCGCCATGATCTGGCGGATCTCCTGCTCAAGCATGGGCACTCCTGATCGCCTCCTCCAACGGCTCCCCGCCGATCGCCGGCCGCAGCTTGGCGAGCGCCTTGGACGCCTGGCTCTTGACTGTTCCCGTCGAGCAACCGAGGATCTCCGCGGTCTGCGCCTCGCTGAGGTCCTCCCAGTAGCGCAGGACGACCACCGCGCGCTGCCGGGGCGGCAGCTCGCGCAGCGCGTCCATGAGCGCGTGGCGGAGCGGGATGTCGGTCTCCCGCGACGGCCGTTCCGGCGGGGTGCCGGTCGGGATGATCCTCAGGACCGCCCTGCGCCGGGCACGGCTGATGGCGGTGTTCACGATGATGCGGCGGACGTAGGGTTCTGGATCGCTGTCGCTCCGGACCCGGCCCCAGTTGCGGTACGCCCGCTCCAGGGCCGTCTGCAGCAGGTCCTCGGCGTCCTCGGTGGCATCGCAGGCGAGATGGGCGATCCTCAGCAGGCTCGTGCCGCGTGCGGCGACGAAAGCTGAGAATCCAGCATCATCTCGGCCGATCACCTCAGTTCATCCGATCTCATACCTCTCCATACGCCTGAGCGGAGAGAAGGGTTGCCCGCCGCCGATTTTCGGTAAAACCCGTCACCGACCTGCGCATCGGCGATCCTGGGCTCCGGAGACCGGCTCCAGGTATACCCCCAGGGGGTTGCTGGAAAGGGGGGTGGTGTGGCACTGTGGTGGAGTCGATAGATACCCCCCGAGGGTATTGAGGAGGAGTGATGAACGGCGCGATCAAGGTGGGTGCGTACGTGGTCGGCCTGGCGGCGGTGTTCGGCGGCGCGCTGGGGGTCGGCCGGGTGGTCGGGCCCGTTGGAGGCGCGGTGGCCGAGGCCACTCGCGATGCGGGCCACAGCGCCGAGCCGGGCGCCGGCCATGCCACCGGGGCGGGCGCGGGGCACGACGAGGGGCCGGGGGCGGTGCGGGCACCGGCCGTTCCCGGCGGGCTCCAGGTCTCCCAGGGGGGATACACGCTCCTGCCGGAGACCGACGAGGTCAAGGCGGGCAAGCGGACCGACTTCCGCTTCTCGGTGATCGGTCCCGGCGGCCATCCGGTCACCGGGTTCACCACCCAGCATGACAAGAAGCTGCACCTCATCGTGGTCCGCCGCGACCTGACCGGCTTCCAGCACCTGCACCCCACCCAGAAGGGCGGGGTCTGGTCGGTCCCGCTGGAGCTTCCCGCCGCCGGGGAGTACCGGGCGTTCGCCGACTTCGCCCCGGAGGGGGCGGAGGCCATGACGCTCGGCATGGACCTGTCGGTGGCGGGTGACTACCGGCCCGAGCCGCCGGCCGTCCCGGCGGAGACCGTGAAGGTGGGCGACTACACCGTCACCCTGGCCGGCGACCTGGTGCCCGGCCGTACCAGCATGCTCACGCTGTCGATCTCCAAGGACGGGAAACCGGTCACCGACCTGGAGCCCTACCTGGCCGCGTACGGTCACCTGGTCGCGCTCCGTGACGGTGACCTGGCCTACCTGCACGTGCACCCCGACGGCGCGCCCGATGACGGGCGCACCGCGCCCGGCCCGGACATCACCTTCTACGCCGAGGTGCCGAGCGCGGGGACCTACGGGCTCTACCTGGACTTCAAGCACGCCGGCACCGTGCACACCGCCGCCTTCACCGCCGCCACCAGCCCGGATCCCGAGGCCGGTGGGGCCACGGCGCCGACCGGGGACGGTCACGGCTCCCACGAGCACGGACAGTAGCCGTGAAATACCCCAAGGGGGTTATGTGTTCCCAGGGTGAGAGGGCAGAGCATGTCCGCCCCCACCCGCGGCGGGGACGACCGTCCGAACGGGCCGGTGCCCAGCCCCCGACGAGGCGCACGGCCGAGTACGACGACAGACGAGACACAAGGAGAGGACATGACGTCCATGACCACCGGTAGGCCGCCCGCCGGCGGCGAGATCGAGCTTGCCATCGGTGGCATGACCTGTGCCTCCTGCGCGGCACGCATCGAGCGCAAGCTCAACAAGCTGGACGGGGTGACCGCGACCGTCAACTACGCCACCGAGAAGGCGAAGGTCGCCTACCCCGGTGACGTCACCCCCGAGGACCTGGTCGCGGAGGTCGAGAAGGCCGGATACACCGCCGAGCTGCCCGCCGCGCCGTCCCCCGAGGGGACGGAGGAGCCGGTCGAGCCGGACGTGCTCACGCCGCTCAGGCAGCGCCTGATCATCTCCATCGTGCTGTCGGTGCCGGTCGTCGCGATGGCGATGATCCCGGCGCTGCAGTTCGACAACTGGCAGTGGCTCTCCCTGGCCCTGGCGGGACCCGTCGTGGTCTACGGCGGCTGGCCCTTCCACCGGGCGGCCTGGACCAACCTGCGGCACGGCGCCGCGACCATGGACACGCTGGTCTCGATGGGGACGATCGCCGCATTCGCCTGGTCCCTCTGGGCCCTGTTCTTCGGTACGGCCGGGATGCCGGGCATGCGGCACGGCTTCGAGTTCACCCTCTCCAGGGGCGACGGCTCGGGGAACATCTACTTCGAGGCCGCCGCCGGAGTGATCACCTTCATCCTCGCGGGCCGCTACTTCGAGGCCCGTTCCAAGCGCCGCGCCGGTGCTGCGCTCCGCGCGCTGCTGTCGATGGGCGCCAAGGAGGTCACGCTGGCCTCCGGGGAACTCGTTCCCGTCGACAGCCTCAAGGTGGGAGACCTCTTCCTGGTACGGCCGGGGGAGAAGATCGCGACCGATGGCGTGGTCGAGGAGGGTTCCTCGGCCGTGGACACCTCCATGCTGACCGGTGAGTCGGTTCCCGTCGAGGTGCGGCCGGGGGACACCGTGGTCGGCGCCACCGTGAACGCCGGGGGACGGCTCGTGGTCAGGGCCACCCGGGTCGGGTCGGACACCCAGCTCGCCCAGATGGCCAGGCTGGTGGAGGACGCGCAGAACGGCAAGGCCGCCGTACAACGGCTGGCCGACCGGATCTCCGCGGTGTTCGTGCCGATCGTGATCGCCCTGTCCGTGGTCACCCTGGGCTTCTGGCTCGGCACCGGTTCCGGAGCCGCCGCGGCCTTCACCGCCGCCGTGGCGGTGCTCATCATCGCCTGCCCCTGCGCCCTGGGCCTCGCCACGCCGACCGCGCTGATGGTCGGCACCGGCCGCGGCGCCCAGCTGGGCATCCTGATCAAGGGGCCCGAGGCGCTGGAGTCGACCCACGGCATCGACACCGTCGTGCTGGACAAGACCGGCACCGTGACGTCGGGCACGATGACCCTCAAGGACGTCTTCACCGCGGAGGGGCAGGATCGCGACGAGGTGCTCCGGCTGGCCGGGGCGCTGGAGGCGGCCTCCGAGCACCCCATCGCCCGCGCCGTCGCCCGCGCCGCGGACTCCACCGCCAAGGTCGAGGACTTCGCGAACATCGAGGGCCTGGGCGTCCAGGGTGTCGTCGACGGGCACGCCGTCCTCGTCGGGCGCCCCCAACTGCTCGCCGAATGGTCGCAGCACCTGCCGGCCGACCTTTCTGAGGAGCTGGACCGGGCGTGGGCGCGCGGGGAGACCGCCATCGCGGTCGGCTGGGACGGCAAGGCCCGCGCGGTGCTCACCGTCGCCGACGCGATCAAGCCCACCTCGGCCGAGGCGATCGCCGCGCTGCGCGCGCTCGGCCTGCGCCCGATCCTGCTGACCGGCGACAACGAGACGGTGGCCCGTACGGTCGCCGAGGCCGTCGGCATCAACGCCGTCGACGACGTCATCGCCGACGTGCTGCCCGCGGACAAGGTGGAGGTCGTCAAGCGTCTCCAGGCCGAGGGCCGTACCGTGGCCATGATCGGCGACGGGGTCAACGACGCCGCCGCGCTCGCCCAGGCCGACCTCGGCATGGCGATGGGCACCGGCACCGACGTCGCGATCGAGGCCTCCGACCTCACCCTGGTCCGCGGCGACCTGCGGGTGGCCGCGGACGCGATCCGGTTGTCCCGCCGCACGCTGCGCACCATCAAGGGCAACCTGTTCTGGGCCTTCGCCTACAACGTGGCCGCCCTCCCGCTGGCCGCGTTCGGGCTGCTCACCCCGATGATCGCCGGAGGCGCGATGGCGCTCTCCTCGGTCTTCGTGGTCAGTAACAGCCTCCGGCTGCGCCGCTTCAGGTGACCGGTCACCGTACCGGCACCGCCAGGTCGGCGGAGGGTGCGGGTTCGACGTCAGGGCTCGGTGCGGGGTCTCCCGCGCCGAGCCCGTCGCGTTCCGACAGCCGGAGGATCCTGCCGACCGCCGCTGAGTCCGCGGCGTAGATGTGCGGCACGTCGACGAAGATCCTCATCGACCCGCAGCCCACCGTGAGGCCGTCCGCCACCTCGCTCTGGACACCGCGCAGCGGCACGTAGTTCAGGTAGCTGGTGAACGCGTTCTGGGACCGGAAGGCGGCGGTCATGGCCAGCCGCCCGGCACGGAGCCTGAAGGCGAGGCTGGTCAGGCAGGGCACCGCGTCGGGCTGCTCGCCGGGAACGGTCAGCGAGATCCAACCGCTCTTGGTGTACGGCTTGGAGCGGAGCACGTCGACGATCCAGCCGAGCTGGTCGACACCGAGCAACTGGCGGAGCCGCCCTCCGTAACTGTACTTGAAGGGCGGCACGATCGACCGCTCGCTGAACTTGCTGGCGTACAGCGGGATCTTCCCCGCGTCGCCGTAGCACTTCAGGACCGGATCGTCCCAGGCCAGAGTGGTGATCTCGAACAGTACCGCCGGTGCCTCGATGATCGGGCCGCGGTCGTCCAGGGCGGGCCGGCCGTTGTTCGTCACGTGTCGCATCAGCCAGATCCACGTCTCCCCACAAGACGTGAATCTGAGGAGGTCGGGCATTCAGGTCTCCACGTTGGGGAAATGGAAGGGATTGTGTGGGAGTCGGCGTTGCCGGGAAACGTTGGCGCGGACGTAGTAGACGAAGTAGTGGATCATTGCGAGCAGTCCGATGATCACCAGGAGCAGGGCTGTGGTGGGCACGACTCCGATCATCCCGAGCACGCCGACCGCGATGTAGGAACTGTTGACCAGGGCCAGCATCATCACGTTGATCCCCGGCCAGGCCAACGGCGCGTACGTCTCCGGATAGCGGGGGTCCACCGGCAGGTTGGGAGTCCAGCCGAGGGCCGAGAACTGGTCCTTGAGGTGGACGACGTAGAGCAGACGGAAATTGTTGAGCGCCCGCGCGGTTCTCATGTGCGCGTTCACCGCCTCGATCAGCCGCAGGAAGGGCAGTACGCTGAGCAGCCCGAACGCGGCGACCGTCGCGAACAGGTACCAGGGCACGCCCTGCCATGAGGTCAGCATGTTCGGGCTGATCACTTTCGCGCCGGTCAGCGCGATCGCGGCGGCGAACGGGGCGGATAGCAGGCTCATGGAGAGCCTGGTCATCTTGATGCGCTCGTCCTTGGCGGCCAGGTAGACCTGGTACGTCCCGGTGAAGTCCACGGACACGAGGGCAAGGAATTCCCTGGGTGCCACTGGCAGCCCGTCCAGGGTCTCGGGCAGTGCTTCCGCGGTCGCCCGCGGTGACATCTTCCGCATCGGGACCCCACTTTCGACGAAGAGTGGATTTTCCCGTAGGAAGATATTGACTCACTTGTCAGGCTAATGAGTGTGTTTTGACGACATATATCTCAGGACTTCTGCGGGCACGTCACCCACGGGGCGCGGCCGGCCGTTCACGGCGGCAGGGCAGGGCAGGGCCCGCCGGTGTCCTTCAGCCTTCCGCCGTCCCGGTCTCACCGGCCAGCAGTGCCTCCTCCACGGAGGCGGCCATCGTGAAGTAGCTCAGCAGCCCGGTGGTGGCGAGCATGTGGCGCAGCGTCCGGCTCACCCCGGTCACCACCAGGCGGGTCCGTGCCTCCTGGCTCTGGCGCAGGATCCACAGCAGCTCCGCGAGCCCGGTGGAGTCGCAGAAGGTGAGCCCCGCCAGATCGAGGATGAGCAGGGGGGCGGCCTCGGCCCGTGTACCCGGAGCCGTCTCGAAGGGGGGCGGGACCAGCGGGGACGGGGAGGGCGGGTTCTCCGGGAGGAGCGGCGGGGGAGAGAGCGGAGAGCCGTCGGTGCTCGTGCCCCAGAAGCGGGCGAGTTCCCTCCGGAAGACCGGTGCGTAGTCGTAGTCGAGTTCGCCGATCGCCCGGACCACGATGGCGCCCTCGTACGCGCCGGTCGAGACGGAGAGCGCGTTCACACCTTCGGGTGGCATGGAAAGACTCCTCAATCCCGCGGTTCACAGGGCGGGCGTTCCCTCCGTCTTACCAGGTATGTGGAGCCGGCTGCCCCACCGGAGGGCGGAATCACCTGTCTCCGCCAGCTCCGCGAGGTCTTTTCTTATCCCCATGCGCTCTCCTCCGTCCGGATCGCCGCCTGCCGCGGGCCGCGGTGTGGCACCGGACGGCGGGCGGCTAAGTTGGACCCGCCCGCATCATTTATCTCACGAGCTAAATCTCTTAGATGGTAAGGAGAATTCGCGATGGAAGGCAAGTCCGGCCCCGGGGCCTCGCCGCTGGACGTCCTGGGCCGGATGGACCAGCTGATCGCGTTGAGCATGGTCGGGCAGCACGCGCTCGCCGAGCGCCTTGGCATCAACGTCACGGACCTGACGTGTCTCGGCTTCATCCTCGGCGCGAAAGGCGAGGCGCTCACCGCGGGGCGCCTCGCCGAACTGGCGGGTCTCACCACCGGGGCCGTCACCGGGGTGGTCAACCGCCTGGAGAGCGCGGGCTACGCCCGGCGCGTCCCCGACCCCCACGACCGCCGTCGCATCCGGATCGTCCCCGAGGGGGACCCGGCCGCCCGCATCGCGGTGGCGTACGAACCCACCTACCGGCGGCTCATCGAGCTCTTCGAGAGCTACGGCCCGGACGAGCTGGCCGCCATCTCCGACTGGTTCACCCGCGCCGCCGACGCCATGCGGATCTCGTTGGCCGAGATCCGCGAGTCTCCGGCGCCCTAGGCCCTGTCCTGCGGATCTTTTGCCTACTGCGGTCGCCCAGGCGGCGCCTCGCCGCGTTGTCGCCGGTCACCGCAGCACGCCGCGGCTCCCTCCTCCGCCTTGCGAGACACCACCTGACCGATCCTCGCCACGGCAAGATCCGCAGGACAGGGCCTAGCCCCGCCCGGCGGCGCGGGTGCGTCAGTCGTTCCTGAAGGGGTCGTGCTCCGCCAGCAGCTTGTCCAGCCTGGCCTGGTCGACGCGGTTGACGACCGCGGCCTCCTCGGTGCGGTCCCGGACGCACTTGGCGAGAGTGAACGTCGACGTCACCACGTAGAGCAGCCCGATGCCCATGAAGGACCGGACCCAGGTGGTCACGGGCAGGTAGGCGATACCGATCACCATCGCCACCAGCGACAGTCCGAACGAGATGACGGCCTGCAGGTAGAAGGCGGGGGTCGTGGTGCTCTTCACCGGTCGTGTCATGCCTTCCATCGTCGGGACCGTCCGCCTTTCGAGGCATGAGTGCGGCTACTTAGTTACCGGTGAGTACGGCAGTGCGGCGACCGGCCTGAGGTGCTGAAAGCCCGCTTCGCCAAGGGGGGTCCGTGAACCGCCGTGGCGACATGGGATGATTGCCGGACCATGCCCGCGACCTGGCCTTTCCGTATCGCCCGCGCCGCCGCTTTCGCCGCGGTCTGCCTGGGCCTGAGCGTGATGGCGCATGTCCTGGCGGGAGGCTCGGTCTCCGCGCCGAGCGCGGCCGCCGCCCTGGCCCTCGCCTTCGGCGCGGCCCTCGCCGCCTCGGGGCGCGAGCGCACGCTGGCGGTGATCCTGCCGCTGCTGGCGGGCGTGCAGGCCGGGGTGCACGTGCTGTTCTCCCTCTCCCACGTCGCCTCCCCGGCCGAGATGATCGGGCATGTCCACTCGGGGTTGCTGCCCGGTCTGGGCATGCTGGTGGCGCACGGGTGGGCCGCCGGGCTGACCGCGCTCTGGCTGGCGCGCGGCGAGGCGGCGCTGTGGGCGCTGCTGCGACGGCTCGGTGCGCGGCTAGGCCGCGTGCTCATCGTGCCCGTGACCCCGGCGTACGTCTCCTTCCTCGCCCCGCCCGCGATCGAACCGGGCGTTCTCCGCTCCGCCGTGCTGCGCCATGTTCTCAGCCGGCGTGGCCCTCCCCGGACCGTCACCGCCGCCTCCGGCTGACCGCGCGGGTCACCCGGGGGCATCACCCGTTCCCGAGCCCGCACGCGCGGGCCTGCGCCGATGCGGCCTTCCTGCCGCCCGGCGGACCGAACCAGCGTGACAGTTCCAGGCTGCCTGCCCGGCATGGCCATCGAGCGGCGATCGACCGCGGCCTGTCGGACGGCCGGCCAGAAGAGAGGCATCATCATGTCCGTTCGTCGTATCACCCCTGCCGGAATCCTGGTCGCGGCCGCGGTGGCCCTGGCCGGGTGCGGCTCCCAGAGCACCGTCGCCCCGGCAGCGGCCCCCGCCGCGGCCCCCGCCCCCGCCGCGGCCCCCGCCACCGCCGCGGCCCCCGCCACCTCCGCCGCTCCCGCGTTGACGATCACCGACCCGTGGGTGAAGACCGCCAAGAAGGGGATGAGCGCCGCCTTCGGCACCCTGGTCAACAACACCGACGCCGAGGTGACGGTCGTCTCCGTCGCCTCGCCGCTGTCGCCGAAGGTCGAGCTGCACGAGGTCGTCGACTCCAAGGGAAAGATGATCATGCGACCCAAGGAGGGCGGGATCGTGATCCCGCCGAAGGGCACCCACCAGCTCCAGCCCGGCGGTGACCACATCATGCTGATGGGCGTCACCGAAGCGGTGAAGCCCGGAGCTGAGATCCCCTTCACCCTCCATCTCAAGGACGGCAAGACCCTGGAGTTCACCGCGGTCGGCAAGGACTTCGCCGGAGGCCAGGAGAACTACCAGCCCGGCACGGACCCGGAGGGCCACGAGGGCATGGGCACGGGCGAGAGCCACGGCTGAGCGGGAAGCGGAGTAGAACTCATGCCAGATCCCCGAATCAGCCGTAGGGGACTGCTCGCGGGGGGCGCCGTCACCGCGGCCGGTGCCCTCGCCGCGTGCGCTCCCGACCAGGCTGTCCCCCCGGCCGCTCCCCGGCCCGCTCCGGCCGTCCCCGTCTCCGGCGGTTCCGCGGTGGAACCCTTCGACGGGGTCCACCAGGCGGGCATCGCGACCCCGCCACAGGCGTACGGGGTGTTCGTCGGCCTCGACCTGCTGCCGGGCACCGACCGCGAGACGCTGGGGCGGATGATGCGGCTGCTCACCGACGACGCCAGGCGGCTGACCCAGGGCAGGCCCGCCCTGGCCGACACCGAGCCCGAGCTGGCCCTGCTGCCCGCCAGGCTGACCGTGACCTTCGGATTCGGCCCCGGCCTCTTCGCGGCGGCCGGACTGGCCGACCGCAGGCCCAAGACCGTGGCGCCGCTGCCCGCCTTCACCATCGACAGGCTCCAGAAGGAGTGGAGCGGCGGGGACCTGCTGCTGCAGATCTGCGCCGACGACGCCCTCGCCCTCGCCCACGCCCTGCGCATGCTCGTCAAGGACGCCCGCTCCTTCGCCAAGGTGCGCTGGACCCAGCGGGGCTTCCGGCGTGCCGCCGGCACCCACGCCGCCGAGGCGACCCAGCGCAACGTGATGGGCCAGCTCGACGGGACCGTCAACCTCTCACCCGGCACCCCCGAGTTCGACCGGGCCGTGTGGGTGAACGAGGGACCGGCCTGGCTGCGCGGCGGCACCACGCTGGTGCTGCGGCGCATCCGGGCGGAGATGGAGACCTGGGACGCCGTCGACCGGGTCGCCAAGGAGTTCACCGTGGGCCGCCGTCTGGACAACGGCGCCCCGCTCACCGGGCGCGACGAGCACGACGCGGCCGACTTCACCAAGCTCAACGCGATCGGCTTCCCGGTCATCTCCGAGCAGGCCCACATCCGCCGGGCCCACGTCGCCGATGCGGGAATGCGGATCCTGCGCCGGGTCTACAACTACGACGAGGGGCTCACCCCGGACGGGCACGCCGACTCCGGGCTGCTGTTCGCCTCCTACCAGGCCGACATCGCCCGGCAGTTCATCCCCATCCAGCGCAGGCTGGACGAGGCCGACCTGCTCAACGAGTGGACGACCCCGATCGGCTCGGCGGTTTTCGCCATCCCGCCAGGCTGCTCCCCGAACGGCTGGATCGGAGACACCCTCCTCACCTGACGGAATCCGTGCGGTAAAGAACGGTCTCAAAGGCCATTCCCTCCCCGGGATGCGGGACGGACAGGAGCACCATGGGCTCCTGACATCCGCACACCGGAGGGATCGAGATGAGACTCGCGGGCGCTCGTGTGCTGATCACCGGTGCGTCGTCCGGCATAGGGGCCGCGACCGCGCGGGCGATGGCCGCCGCGGGGGCCCGCCTCGTCCTGTCGGGGCGCGATCGGGGCAGGCTTGCGGCCGTCGCCTCGGAGACCGGCGGCCAGGCACTCGCCGGCGATCTCACGACGGACCTCGCGGGTCTCGCCGAGCGCGCGGGGCCGGTCGACGTGCTGGTCGGCAACGCCGGGTGCGGGTGGGCGGGGCCGTTCCCGGCGATGCCGGACGGTACCGTCGAGCGCCTGGTCGCGGGGAACCTGACCGCTCCCATCCTGCTGACCCGGTCGCTGCTGCCCGCCATGATCGAGCGCGGCCGGGGACACCTCGTCTTCGTGGCCTCGATCGCCGGAGCGATCGGGGTACGGGACGAGGCGGTGTACGCCGCCACCAAGGCGGGCCTCCTCGGCTTCGCCGAGAGCCTGCGGTACGAGTCGCGCGGGATCGGCGTGTCCGTCGTGCTGCCCGGCGTGGTGGAGACCCCGTTCTTCGAGCGGCGCGGCGCCCCCTACACACGGCGATGGCCCGTGCCGATCCCCGCGGAACGGGTCGCCCAGGCGATCGTGTCCGCCGTCGAGTGCGGCAGGCCCGAGTCGTACGTGCCGGGCTGGCTGCGGCTGCCGGCCAGGCTGAAGGGCGTGGCACCCGGCCCCTTCCGCACCCTCGCCGGGATATTCGGCGGGCAGCCGGAGCTCAGCCGCCGCCCAGAGCCCGGATCGACTCCTTGAGGGAGGCGAGCGTGGCGAAGACGGCGGTCGGCTCGTATCCACAGTGGGCCATGCAGTTGGCGCACCGGTCATCGCGCCCCCGGCCGTAGGCGTCCCAGTCGGTCTCGGTGACCAGTTCCCGATAGGTGGCCGCGTAGCCGTCGGACATGAGGTAGCAGGGGCGCTGCCAGCCGAAGAGCGAGTACGAGGGGATGGCCCACGCCGTGCACGGGAAGTCGATCTTTCCTTCGAGGAAGTCGAGGAAGAGCGGGGTGTGGTTGAACCGCCACCGCCGCCGGTTCCCGCCGGAGAACGCCTTACGGAACAGCTCCCGGGTCTCCCGCACGCCGAGGAAGTGCTCCTGGTCGGGCGCCTTCTCGTACGCGTACCCGGGAGAGATCATCATCGCGTCGACGCGAAGATCGTCGTTGAGATAGTCGAGCACGTCGACGACCGTCTGCGGGCTGTCGGTGTTGAAGAACGTCGTGTTCGTGGTGACCCGGAAACCACGGCGCCGGCACTCCCGGACCGCGGCGACGGCCTCGTCGAACACGCCCTCCTTGCACACCGACTCGTCGTGGCGCTCGCGCATGCCGTCCAGGTGGATCGCCCACGCGAAGTACCGCGAGGGCTTGAACTGGTCGATCTTCTTGGGGATCAGCAGCGCGTTGGTGCACAGGAACACGTACTTCTTCCTGGCGACCAGCTCCCGGACCAGCTCCCCTATCTGCGGGTGCATGAGCGGTTCCCCGCCCGCGATCGAGACCATGGGGGCGCCGCACTCCTCGATGGCGGCCAGGGCCTGCTCGACCGGCATGCGCTGTTTCAGCACGTCGGCGGGGTGCTGGATCTTTCCGCAGCCGGCACAGTGCAGGTTGCAGGCGAACAAGGGCTCAAGTTCCACCAGAAGGGGGAACTTCGTCCGCCCGCGCAGCTTCTGGCGGAGGATGTAGCCGCCGATGCGAAGACTCTGACGGATCGGTGTCGGCATCTGGGTTGCATCTCCTTGGGTAATGGAACGGGACGGACTCCTCGGGGAGAGAGGGTGAGATCGCGGCGGCCCAGCGAGCCAGGACCGGGCCGAGCCGGCGCAGCACGCGGTACGCCACGGCGCCGCCGCGTATCGTGGCCGGGCGCAACAGCGCGGCACCGGCGATGTCTGCGACGACGCGCAGCGCGGCGAACGGCAGGCCGGGCACCGCGCCCGCCAGCGGCCCGGTCTCCATGTCGACGGCCGCCGCCCCCTCGGCGGCGAGCCTGCGGCGTTCGGCCCCCGTCACGATGTGATCGGAGGTGACCAGCGGTCCGGTACGCGCGGACAGGCCGGCCCGAGCCAGTTCCTCGGCCAGCGGCCACGCCGAGGGACAGGGCACCATCCGGCCCTCGAAGCGGATCTCGCTCGCCACCAGCACGTCTCCCGGGCGCAGGCCCTCGTCGAGCGCCCCGCAGAAACCGGTCACCGCCAGCGCGCCCGCCGGCGGGAGCCGCGCCGCCGCGCTCGCGGCGCGGCGCGGGCCCATCCCGGTCCGGATCACCCGCACCTCCTCGGTCGGCAGGCCGCTCCGTACCGCCCGCGCCTCGACGGCCAGGGCGGTGCAGATCAGCAGGCCGGTCACCCGGCGTCCACGGTGACGGCCTCGTCCCTCAGCGCGGGGCTGGGGTGCGAGGACACCTCTCGGGAGCGCACGTAACGGCCCAGCGCGCTGATCGGGAAGACGAGGCGGTAGAGGTGGTAGTTGATGTAGAAGGCGCCGGGGAAGCCGGTCCCGGTGAAGTACGGCTCGTCCCAGCCGCCGTCCGGGCGCTGGTGGCCGACCAGCCACTCCACGCCGCGCTCCACCGCCGGTGACTGCTCCCCGGCGGCGAGCAGCGCCATCAGGGCCCACGCCGTCTGCGAGGGAGTGGAGTGGCCGCGCCCGATCCAGCGGGGATCGGTGTAGGAGCGCAGATCCTCCCCCCAGCCGCCGTCGTCGTTCTGGTGCCTCTCCAGCCAGGCGACAGCACGTCTTATGCACGGCTTGCCGGGTCGTACGCCGGCCGCGATGAGCGCGGGGAGCACGGCGCCGGTGCCGTAGACGTGGTTGGCCCCCCAGCGGCCGAACCACGATCCGTCCGCCTCCTGCGCCTTCAGCAGCCAGACGACGGCACGTCGCACGACGGGGGAGTCCGGCCGCTCCTGCGCCAGCGCCTCGACGACGTGGGCGGTGACGTCGGCGGACGGCGGGTCGATGACCGCGCCGAAGTCGCAGAACGGCAGCTTCTTACACATCTCGCGGGTGTTGTCGGCGTCGAAGGCCCCGAAGCCGCCGTCGCGGGACGCCATGCCGATGATCCAGCGCACCCCGCGGTCGATGGCCGGCCTGGCGTCCGGATGACGCACCCGGCGCAGGGCGAGAATCGCCTCCGCCGTGTCGTCGATGTCCGGGTAGCCGTCGTTGTCGAACTCGAAGGCCCAGCCACCGGGTGCCAGCGAAGGGCGCCGTACGGACCAGTCGCCCCGGCCCCGGATCTCCTCGGTGAGCACCCAGTCGGAGGAGGCGACGAGGGCGGGATGGTCGGCGGGCAGGCCCGCGTCGAGAAGGCCGTTGATCGCGAGCACCGTGTCCCACACGGGGGACTGGCAGGCCTCCAGCCTGCGCCCCTTCTCGTCCCGGATGGTGAACCTGTCGAATCCCTCGATGCCCTTCCTCATCACCGGATGGTCGAGAGGGTAGCCGTGCAGGCTCAGCGCGATCAGCGAGTACACCCACGGCGGCTGGATGCCGCCCCAGGACCCGTCCGCCTCCTGCCTGGCCACGACCCACTCGGCGGCCCGCCTCAGCGCGGCCCGCCGCAGGCCGGGGACGGGACGTCGCTGGTAGCGGTGCAGGACGCGGTCGAGCACGGTGAACGGCCCGTGGGGGTGCGGCGGTGCGGGGCGTCCGGTACGCAGTTCGGCCAGGTCGAACGGGAGCGGCCGGACCGGGCGGTGCGCGCTCACGATGGTGAGCGGGACGATCGTCTGCCTGGCCCAGCAGGCCCAGTCGTAGACGTTGAGCGGGAACCAGCGCGGCAGGAACATCATCTCGGGGGGCAGCACCGGGAGGTCCTCCCATCGCCACTGCCCGAACAGCGCCAGCCAGATCCGGGTGAACACCCGGCTGGCCTCGATCCCACCGGATTCCCGTACGAACCGGGCCGCGGCTCGCATGTGCGGGGCGTCGGTGCGGTCACCGGCGAGCCGTAGCGCGGCGTACGCCTCGATCGTGGTGGACAGGTCGCCGGGGCCGTCGTGGAAGTTGGCCCAGGTCCCGTCGGCGCGCTGCTCGGAGCGGATCCAACGGGCCGCCTGGGCGGTGTCCTGCTCGGTGCGGATACCGAGGAACTCCCTGAGCAGCAGGTCTTCGGCGTCCATGGTCACGTTCGTCTGCAACTCGCCCTTCCACCACCCCTCGGGCGCCTGGAGGCCGAGCAGGTGGTCGCATGCCGCGTCGAGGGTGAGTTCGGCGGAAGTGGAAGCGGCGACGGTGGTCATGTCAGTGGCCCCTGGATGTGAGGAAGCGGACGATGTCCAGGAATTCGGCGCGGACGTCCGGGGGCATGTCCGCGCCGGTGAGATGATCTTCGGCGGCGTCGAGCCGGTGCTTGGCCTCGCTCTCGGCCCACGCTCGGCCACCGGCCTCCTCGACGAGCCGGGCGGCGTCGTGCAGGTCGGATTCGGACAGCGGCAGGGGATCGGCCAGCAGGCGGGCGAGCCGTTCACCGGCCGGCGTGTCGCTGGTGAGCGCGGCGACGATCGGCAGCGACTTCTTGCGGGCACGCAGGTCGGAAAGGACTGGTTTGCCGGTCGTCTCGGGGCTGCCCCAGATGCCCAGCAGGTCGTCGACGAGCTGGAAGGCCAGACCGGCTTCGGTTCCGAAGGCCGTCAGGGCGACGACCAGCGGAGCGGGGCCGTTCACCACGGTCGCACCGATCGAGCAGGCACAGGCCAGCAGGGAGCCGGTCTTCTGCGTGGACATCCGCCGGCACTCCGCCAGGCTCACGTCCGTGAGCTGTTCGAACTCCAGGTCGAGCGCCTGACCGGCGATCAGCTCCCGGGTGGCGACGGCCAGGTGCCGGGCGGCCCGCAGGCCGGGGAGGCCGCCCTCCTCAAGCAGCAACTCCCCCGCGAGCGAGAGCAGGGCGTCGCCGGCGAGGATGGCCGCGGAGCAGCCGAAGACGGTCCACGCGGCCGGTCGGTGCCGCCGCATCCGGTCGCCGTCCATGATGTCGTCGTGCAGCAGTGAGAACGCGTGCACGAGTTCCACCGCGGCGGCGACCTGCAGGCCCTGCTCCTGGCTTCCCCCCGCCGCTCTCGCCGACAGGATGGCCAGCGCCGGCCGTAGCGCCTTGCCGCCGGAGGCGGCGGGCAGGCCCGCCGGGTCGGCCCAGCCGAGGTGGTAGGCGGCGACGCGCGAGGTCAGTGGGTCGAGCCTGGCCACGGCGTCCCGGAGCACGGGTTCCACGAGCCCGCGGGCGACCACGACCGAGGGCGGGATGACCGCCGTCACCGGGGACGTTCCCTCTCCAGATGACGCCTGACCAGGAAGGTCGCGTTGAGTCCGCTACGCACGGCAGCCTCCATCGTGTCGGGCCAGCCCGTGTCGGTCCACGCGCCGGCGAGAAACAGTCCGGGCCACCGGGTGGCGGCCTCGGGGCGGAGCGCGCCACTGCCGGGGCACTGGCGGAAGGTGGCGCGACGTTCCCTCGTGACGAAGAAATCGATGATCCGTGCCTGCCGCGCTCCCGGGAAGATCTGCTCAAGCGCGGGTACGAACGTGGCTCGCACCCGCGCGGTGGGTACGTCGATCCACTGGTCCGCCGCGGAGACCGAGACCGCGAGGTACTGGCCTTCGCGCAGTCCCGCGGCGCCGGTCTTGTCGAACACCCACTGCACGGGCGAGTCCACGACCGCCGCGAACGGCACCCGGGTGACCCGCCGGTCGTAGACGACGTGCACGTTGACGATCGGGCTCGCGTCCAGGCCGCGCCAGCGCTCCCTGCCGGGAGCGGCCTGTTCGGGGACCAGGGCCGCGGCCTGCTCGTGCGCCGTGGCGACGATGACGGCGGGCGCCTCGACCCGGCTGCCGTCCACGATCACGGAGCCTCGCTCGATGGCGGTGACCTTCGCCGACAGGCGTACGGCACCGCCGCGCCGTTCGATGGCGGCCCGTGCCGCGTCGCCGTGCAGCTCGCCGAGGGGCACGGCGGGAACGCCGATGTCGGCGGCTCCCGCCCGGCCGAGCAGCGCGGTCTTGAAGACCATCGCCGCGGGCCCCAGGGCCGCGCCCTCGACCCCGACGTTCAGGGCCGCCATCGCGAACAGCTCCCAGAGGGCGTGTCGCGCGCGCTCGCGCTGCCCGTGGGCGGTCAGCCAGCTCCCGAGGTCGGTCAGGTCCAGCGCGGGGTCGGCCGGGTCGAGCCGGCGAAGGGCGAGTGAGACCCGCATCGCGCGCAGCCGGTCGGCGGGCTTGAGCAGCCGGTATCCGGCCAGCGCCGGCAGCAGGTGGAACGGTCCCGGCAGCATCCCGCGTCTCAGCCGCCCGTACCGCCCCGCGGGGGTGAGCACCCGTACGTCGAACCGGTCCTGCAGGTGTACGCGCCCGGCGACGCCGAGCCGGTCGAGCAGGCCGCGGTAGGCCGTGCAGCAGCGGAGGAACACGTGCTGGCCGTTGTCGACGCTCAGCCCGTTCCTGACGAAGGAGTGGGTGGCGCCGCCCAGCCTCGGCCGGGCCTCGTACAGGGTCACGCGGTGACCGGCCTCCCCGAGCGCGACGGCGGCGGCGATGCCCGCCAGCCCGCCGCCGACGATCGCGACCGGAGCGCCGTTCATCGGGCGGCCCCCGCCAGGGCGCGCGCCGCCACCATCGCCTTCTGCCACGGAGGCAGTGACAGCCGCGAGGCCAGTGCCTCGGCGGGATCCGCGGCGATGCGGCCGAGCAGGCACCGGTAGATGCCGGCCATCGCCGCGGTGCACGCCGCGCTGCGCACGTCGAGTGCGGTCAGCAGGCGCATGCCGTCGTCGAACCAGTCGCGCGCCCGGTCGGCCTCGAACCGCATCAGCGCGGCGAGCCGGTCGGGAGGGTCGGTGAACCTGCCGGAGGAGTCGATGTTCAGGGTGCATCCGAATTGCCTGAGGTCCTCGGCGGGGAGGTAGGTCCGCCCGGCCAGCCGGTCCTCGCGCACGTCCCGCAGGATGTTCGTGATCTGCAGGGCCACTCCCAGCGCGTCCGCCAGGTGCGCCACCCTCGCCGCGTCCCTGCCGTCGCTCTTGCCGTCTCTGGTGCCCGCGGTGCCGAAGACTCCGAGGGAGAGCCGCCCGATCGACCCGGCGACGCATCGGCAGTAGGAGAGCAGCTCGTCGAAGTGCTCGTAGGTCTCCCCGCGTACGTCCGCGGCGCAACCGTCGATCAGCTCCTCGAACGCCGACAGCGGCAGTGGGTAGCGGAGGGCGGTGTCGTGCAGCGCGACCAGCACCGGGTCCTCGGGGTCGGGGCGTGCCGCGCCGAGTGTGGCGCGCGCGGCGGCCAGCTCGGTCAGACGCTGCCCGTCGGGGCCGTCTCCGTCGGCGATGTCGTCGATCCGGCGGGCGAACGCGTAGACCGCGCTGAGCGCGCGGCGCTTGGGAGTCGGCAGCAGCCGGAGACCGTAGGAGAAGTTCCGCGCCTGACCGCGGACGATCTGTTCGCAGTGCCGGTAGGCGTCAGCGGTGTCCACGGTCGTACCCCCTGCTCGTGAGGATCCGCAGCCAGGCCGTCAGGAACCGCGCGCCGCGCGGGCGCACGGCGCGGCCGAGAACGTCGTAACCGGCCTGGGCGAGTGCCGCGCTGGTGGCCCGGCCGCCCGCGATGTAGCCCGCGATGGCGAGGCGGGCGAACCCCGTCGCCGATCGGGCGAGCCGGTCCCCCTCGTCGAGCAGCCGGTCGGCCCGCCGCGTCTGGAGCGCGACGACATCGCGCAACCGCGCCGAGGCGGTGGCCGCGGCGAGATCGTCCTCGCCGCAGCCGAACCGGCGCAGATCCTCTCCTGGCAGGTAGACGCGGCCTCGGGTGTAGTCCTCCCCGACGTCCTGGCAGTGCTCGATGATCTGCAGCGCCGTGCACACGCGGTCGGACAGGGCCAGGCGGGAGGGGGTGACCATGTCGAACACGTGCAGCACGATGTGCCCGACGGGGTTCGCGGACAGCTCGCAGTAGGAGAGCAGGTCGTCGAAGGTGTCGTACCGGCTGACCGTCTGGTCGCGCCGGTTGGCCTCGATCAGCCGGTGAAAGGGCTCGGCCGGGACGGAGCAGGTCTCGACGGTACCCGCGAGCGCGCGGATGGCCGGCAGGCGGGGAGCCCGACCGGCGTACAGGCGGGCGAGGTCGTCGTCGACGGTGTCGAGCAGCCGGAGCGGATCCTCGCTCTGCGCCTCGTCCCCGATGTCGTCGACGGTCCGTGCGAAGCCGTACACCGCGAGGAGATGGCGGCGATGGGTACGCGGCAGTAAACATGAGGCGACCGGGAAGTTCTCCCTGCGCGCTTTGAGCATGACGCTCCGCGTATCGGCTCCCCTCAAATTCATAAATTGAGGTTGTCCCCGGCGGGCTGTTATAAACGCGGATGAACGATCTGCTGGTTTTTATCGGTGAGAGCTGGGAAAATATTTAGTATCGCGTTATATCTCTACCTTTGGAAAAATGGTTGTTATTTTGCCGGGAGGTGAGTCGGATCGGGTTGGGGTAAAAGCCGTCACAAAAAGCGGTACGGCTTTTGCGGCAGGTTTTTTCAAGGAGTGGTGATCTCACGAACGTCATGAAGGGGCGTGCGGCCGCCGGAGACGCCGTGGTCCCGGAGCGGTCCGATCCGCAGACCCGCGGCGCGGCAGCGGTTCACCAGTTCGGGCAGGGCACCGAGCCCCGACCGCCAGGAGCCGGGGGCCGAGGTGTGGTCGGAGTCGTGCAGCAGGAGCGTCGCCCCGCCCCGCAGGCCGGATGCCAGCGTGGCCAGCACCGAGGCCGGGCTCGCCGAGCGTGTCCAGTCCCTGCCCCACGCGGTCCACAGGACGGGACGCAGTCCCCGCAGACGGGCGGCGAGCAGTGTCTCGGCGCTGAGGACGCCGTAGGGCGGCCGGTACCACGTGGGATCGACGCCGGTGACGGCGGCGACCAGATCGGCCGCCCTGCGCGTCTCGGCCGCCATCCGGCCGGGGCGGGTCGTCAGGGCGTTCTCGTGCGACCAGCCGTGCACCGCGATCTCATGGCCCTCCGCGACGATGCGGCGGCCCAGCGCGGGGTGACGTTGGAGCATCTCGCCGAGGACGAAGAAGGTGGCCCGGCATCCGAGCCGCTCCAGCTCCGCGAGGAAACGCGGTGTGGATCGCGGGTCGGGCCCGTCGTCGAAGGTCAGCGCGACATGGTCGGCGAGGCCCACCCCGGCGAGGCCGGGCAGCAGCCGGCGCACGGAGGGCAGCCAGGTCGCCGCGGGCCCCACGTGCAGAACGGCCAGACAGGCGAGGGCCAACGCGGCACGGTTCACCGTGTCAAGTCTGGGTCACGGGGGCCGTGATGCCAACGCGACGCACGGTGCTGATCGTCAGTGCCGGTATGGGGGCCGGGCACGACGCGGTCGCGGTGGAGCTGGCCAGGCGGCTCGCCGCCGAGGGCGTCGAAGCGGAGATCGTCGATGTCCTGAAGCTGCTGCCGCTCCGGCTGGGAGTGGCGCTGCGCGGTTGGTACGGCTGGATGATGCGCTCCGCGCCCTGGCTGTACGCGCTGATCTACCGGGTCTTCTTCGTGCCGGACCGGGCGCCGCCGACCTCGCCGCTGACGATAATGGCCGCGGCACGGCTGCGCGGGCTCATCCGCCGCCGGATGCCGGCCGAGGTCGTCTCGACCTTCCACCTGGCCGCGCAGGCGGTCGGCCACCTGAGGCTACATGGCCGCCTGCCGGTTCCCAGTACCGTCCTGCTGACCGACTTCGCGGCGCATCGGCTCTGGTTGCATCCGGGCAACGACCGGTACCTGTGCTCGGATCAGGCGACCGCGCGCGTCGTTCACGCCGCGACCGGCCGCCCGGCGTTCTGTCACGCGCCCCTGGTACGCCCGGAGTTCCGGCGGTCAGCGGCCGACACGGCGTCGGTGCGTGCCCGGATCGGTGCCCGCGCCGGGGAGCGGCTGGTCCTCGTCTCGGCCGGCGCGTGGGGGGTGGGCGGAGTCGAGGAGACGGCTCGCGTGCTGGCGCGCTCGGGACGGTACCTGCCCGTCGTCCTCTGCGGGCACAACCGCGAGCTGCGCCACCTGCTGCGGCACACCGGCGTCGCCCTCGGCTGGTGCGACGACATGCCGGACCTGATGGCCGCCGCGTACGCGCTGGTGGACAACGCGGCGGGCCTGACCTGCCGGGAGGCGATGGCCGCCGGAGTGCCGGTCATCTCCTACCGGCCTATTCCCGGCCACGGCAGGGACGGCGCACGGGCCATGGCGCGGGCCGGGCTGAGCGTGTACGCGGATGACGCCGGGGAACTGCTCACCGCGCTGGATCGCCTCGGGTGCGGGGCGGAACGGATGCGGCGGATCGCCAGGGGAGCCGCCCTGTTCGACGCCGCGCCCGCGGAGTCCTTCCTCACCTCCGCGAGGCCCCTACCGGACGAGCGGCGACCGGCTCAGCCGGACACTGCCGTAGAAGATCAGCCCCACCCCGATGAGCTCCGGGACGACCCACCAGCCAAGCCGGATGTTCTCGCCGAACAGCGCGACGCCGTACATGATGCTGACGACGGGGTCGGCGATGTTGAGCGTCGGCTGCACGACCACCAGGGACGCGCTGCTCAGCGCGCTCTGCAGCACGAAGACGCTGAACAGGCCGGCCACGATCATGGCGTACAGCGACCAGCTGGTCAGTACGGCGGCGTCCTCCGCGGCGAAGATCTCGGTGTTCTCCTTTATCAGCGCGGCGGTGAAGGCGAATCCCAGGGCGGAGGTGATCCCGAGCAGGGCACCACGGGACGGACCGCTGCGGATCTTCGCCATCGCGACCAGACCGGCGGCGACGCCGACCGTCACGACCACGGTGATCAGCCAGATGTCCGTGGTCGGGGACCGGGTTGCGCTCTGTCCCGGATCGGCGGAGATGAGGAAGACGGCCAGCCCGACGGTCAGGATGCCGATGGCCAGCCATGACCCCCGGTCCAGATGGACGTGCAGGATGAGCGAGACGAGGATCATCGTGAAGGGCAGCTCGGTGACGAGAATGGGCTGTACCAGAGCGAGGGCGCCGAAGTTCAGCGCGGCCGCCTGCAGCAGGAAGCCCCCGATCAGCGCAGCCATGCCGCCCAGCCATGAGGGTTGCCGGATCAGGTATCCGATCAGCGCCAGCTTGAACACACGGCTCTGCGGTGCGGTTCGCGCCGCCTGCCGCTGCAGCACCGAGGAGAGGGCGTTGCAGGCGGCGGTGAGCACGGCCAGGATCGCCGCGGTCACCGGCGCACGGCTTTCCGGCTCCCGATGGTGTGCCGTCCGGCAATGAAGATCATCGAGCGCGTCACCTTTTCCGCGATGTCATGGTGCCTCGGCACCGTTCCGGCGACAGAGACATGGGCGGGCTATGGCGTGTTGACCGGCAGAACGCATCCCGTGGCGACGGCGTGTCCGCGGGACATGGATTCCTCCTCGACCTTGGCTTTCAGGGTCTGAGGGGAAGATCGCCCCCTGTCACGGGTTGATCACGTGATGCGGGCAATGTCACCTTAATTCAGTGGCGGAGGGCCGGGCGGTAAATGCCGCGCGCCACGCGGGCGGCGGTTCGGCACCGATCCGCCGCGAAGAATTCACCGGGGTTCTGGGGCCTTAGGGTTTTCTATGGTATTTGGCTGATATTTGTGGATTTGCGGGATGGCGGCGGTCGTCATCCGGAATGAGACCGCGACGGGTTCGCCGGAGAACGGTTGTCGGAGCTGCCTCCTACACTCCCGGCATGGATCTGAGACGGCTCACGGACGAGGTCGAGGCGGTGTCGAGCACCTATGCGCGCAGGCACGGGATCACCCGGGACGACACCTGGTTCCTGCTGAAGCTCCAGGAGGAGGTCGGCGAGTTGACGCAGGCGTTCCTGATGCGCTCCGGCCAGGCCAGGGACAAGGGGCACTCCGCCGACGAGTTGGAGCTGGGCTTCCGGTCCGAGCTCGCGGACGTCCTGTCGCAGCTCCTGGTCATGGCACGACATCACGGGGTCGACCTGGAGGCGGAGGTCGAGCGAAAGTGGATGCCCTGGCACCCCGACCGGCTTCCCGCCGACGGCCACGCTCCCTGATCGCCGATTCTGGGCCGTCGGCTCCTGGCACTGAAATCGCCCTGCAGCCGAGGCTCCCGCCGAGAGCGTCAGGAGTCGCGGAGCAGTTTGATCAGCAGGACGAGGATCAGAATGGCGACGGCCACGGCGGCGAAGAGGACTCCGAGGGCGACGACACCGATCATGATTAGTTCGGGTGTTTCGGGGAGGATGGGGTCGCTTCCCGCGTAGGCCGGCACGGTGGCTCCTGGTCAGATATGGATTTTTGAGGATATGTGATGTCGCCAGGGCCGGAAAGCCAGTCTGGCGCAAAAGGGTCGTACCTCTCACAGGCGGAGGTCTTGGCGCGGCCGACCGTCGTCCGTGCTCCCATACGACGACATGGGTCAAGTTGAGGTGGCCGGGATTCCCGTCTGAACTGCGTATATGGAGGACCATGGCGGGCGACGTCCGCGCTTCGGGCAGGGCACGTCGCGTCGATGTCGTCTGCTGTGCCCGTGCACCCGCGGTTACGACAAGGTCGTGCACGGTACGGGGCTCAAACGCGACATACGCTCTGAGTATGGTGCAAAGCAATGCGGAAAGCGTGGACGGCTACCTCGCCGAGGTGTCTGACGAGCGCAGGGCGGTCCTGACCGACCTACGCGAACTGTGCCGTACGGAGCTCAAGGGCTTCACCGAGGTCATGGCGTATGGAATGCCCGCGTACCAGCGGGACGGCACCGTTGAAATCGCCTTCGCAAGCCAGAAGCAGTACATCTCCTTCTATCTCCTGCGCAGCGATGTCCGCGAGGCCTTCGAGCAGCGCCTGGCCGGGCAGGACATGGGCAAGGGCTGCCTGCGCTTCCGTAAGCCGGAAATGATCGATCTCGGCCTCGTGCGGGATCTGCTGACGGCCACCGTGGCCGGGCCGGGCAAGATCTGCTGACGCGGAGGGGCGCTGGACCGGGTTGCGATACCCGGGTGGTACGAACCGCGGGAGACACACGCGACGGGTGGTGGGTGGGGACAACGGCAGCGCTCCGGGATGCGCCGGTGCCGCTCGGGGTGCGGGCTGAACCGTGCGACGACGACGGCGCGCCGATGGCTCCCCGGCCACAGGCGGACGCTCGTTCGACGATGTCGTCCCGCCGGGATGTGGGCCGACGAGTGTGCTGAGAGTCCTGTCGTCCGCACCGCCGGAACAACCCCAGCCGCGCGGGGGGCCGGCGCGGCCCCCCCCCCCCCCCCCCACGGGGGCAGCCGGGCGGGAGAGGGGGGGGGCGC
>NZ_JBEOZN010000121.1:0-28960 GCF_040298085.1 Streptosporangium sp. NPDC001681
CGTCTTCCATGGAAGACGGTGCGGAACACGACCAACCGCGCGGCCGGCGCCCGGCTTGGCCGGCCCGGCGAGGATGCGCGGCAGGGTCGTCTTACCGCAGCCGGATGGGCCGACGAGACAGCAGAACTGACCGTCGGGGATGTCGAGATCGACCTCCCGCAGGGCGACGACATCTCCGGTGGCAGCGGGGAACGTGCGCCCCATCCCCTGCATCGCGACTCCCGGCAGGTCGAGCAGTGCTGTAGCACCACCTGCCGACCGTCCTCGTGCACCGGCCATAGTGGGGTGCCTTCCGCGCGTCGCCGGCCTATCGGCAGGCGTGCACCGCTACGGCAGGTCCCATTCCACGTCGAGGCCGGTGGTGACCCGCAGCGTCGCGTTGTCCTCGCAGCGCAGCTCGCCCGTGGTCAGTCGAATGCTGGGCAGCCGCCGCACCAGCGTCTCATAGGCGATGGTGCCTTCCAGCCGTGACAGGCTGGCCCCGATGCAGTGGTGGGAGGCACGACCGAACGTGAAGTGCAGACGGGCCTGCCCCCGGCCGGGGCAGAAGTCGTCGGGATTCTCGAAGACGGCAGGGTCGCGGTTCGCGGCGCCGTTGACGCAGTAGAGCCGCTGGCCCTCGCTGATCTCCACGCCACCGATCTGCAGATCGTGGGCCGCCTTGCGCCAGACCGCGCGCACCGCGCTGTCATAGCGCAGTGACTCCTCCACCAGCTCCGCCATCGTGTACCTGCCCGCGACGACGGCTTCCCAGCGCTCGCGATGCGACAGCATGTGGAACATGCTCAGCGTCAGCCAGTTGGCCGTGGTCTCGTGCCCGCCGGTCACCAGCGCGATCGACTGCTCCACGATCTCCGGGATCGTCATCGGCTCCTTCGCCGCCAGCGCACTCTGCACGAAGTCGGTGAGGCCGTCGTCACGCGGATTGTCGCGGCGGTCGAGCACCTGAGCCTTCATGAAGTCGTGGAAGGCGACCATGTCGCGCGCATTACGCTTCCACTCCTCCATTTCCATCTTCCCCCAGGCCAATCTGACCCGAGCCGCCGCCCAGTTGTGCAGATTGTCGGCATCTTCGCGAGTGAAGCCCAGCAGATTCGAGATCACCTGCAGCGGGAACGGATAGGCGAACTCTCGGTAGAAATCCGCCTTTCCATTCCCCTCGAACTTATCGATGAGTTCGTCGGCAATCTCGCGAATCGGCTCCTCCAACGCGGCGACTCGGCGAGGCGACACCGCTGCGAGGGTGGGTCGGCGCTGACGGGTGTGGTCGGGCGGGTCGGTGGCGCGCAACGGCGAGACGTAATCGATCGCGGAGAGGATCTCCGCGATCTCCGGCGGGGGCGGGGTCATGACACCCAGCCCACCGCTGGGGAACCGCTTCGCGTCGCGGAAGATCTCCTCCAGGAGCGCGTGGCCGGTCACCACCCAGGCGTCGATCCGCTCCGACCAGAAGATCGGCGCCACCGCCCGCGCCGCGGCCCACACCGGGAACGGGTCATCGACGGTCTGGCGCTCGAACGGGTCAAAGGTCGCTCCCAGCTCGGCGACGGATTCGGTGTCCGTGGACATGACATGCTCCTCAATCAGTAGCAGGAATCGACCCGCGCCCACGAGGCGCCTGGGCGGTTGAGTTCATCGCGGTACCCCGACCTTCTCCTCATAGATCTCACGCCGGAAGGCGTTGAAGGCCGTCGGGTCTTCCGGGAAGAGTGCGGGTGCCTGGGCACAGGCCTGTGCCCAGTTGTCGCGCACCTCCTCCGGGGAGAAGGCTCCCGGGTTCGGCGACTGGTAGCCCACCGCCGCCGAGGTGAAGACGGTGCGCATGCTCGCGGCCGTGGAGGCGAAGAACCGACCGGTGACGTCGCAGTCCTCGTGGCAGAGCCAGGCGGCGGCGGGTGCCACCAGCTGCGGTCCGCGGTCGATGGTGGACGAGCGCCGGTAGGCAGGCTGCACCGACGCGTTGCCGCGGGTCATGGCGCCGGGCAACAGACCGTTCACGCCGATACCCGCCCCCGCGCCCTCCGCGGCGAGCGCCATCGTCAGCCCCATCAGCGCCCCCTTGGCGGCGGCGTAGACCTCGAAGCCCGCGCTGCCGATGAGTACGCCCTCCACGGAGCAGACGTTCACGACGCGTCCGTAGTTTTGGCGGACGAAGTGCGGCCAGGCGGCCTGCAACACCTGGACGGAACCCACGACGTGCACATCGAGCGCGCTCATCAGGTCCGCTTCGGTCAGCTCCGGCAGCGGCCGGTTGATCACGACGCCTGCGTTGTTGACGACGATGTCGACGCGGCCGAACCTTTCCAGCGCCTTCTCGACGATCGACGGCGCGCCCGTCGGGTCGGACACGCTGCTCCGGTCGGCGACGGCCCGCCCACCCAGCCCGTTGATCTCGGCAGCGACCTGGTCGGCGACACCGCCCGCATAGGCGTCGCCGCCGAACTCGGTACCGCCGTGGCTCACGCCCACGTAACGCTGGGCATCGGCGGAGACACCGATGTCGTTGACCACGACAGCGGCGCCACGCGAGGCGAGCAGCAATGCGAACTCCCGGCCGAGCCCTCGCCCGGCCCCAGTGACGACGGCGACGCGGCCGTCAAAGCGCACCTGGTCGGTCATGACCCCACCACATCCTGATAGATGCCAATGCGGAACGCGTTGTACTCGGCGACCGTCGCGGGCGACATCGCGTCCGCCGTCGACCTGATCGCGGCCCACTCATCGCGCACGTGCTCCAGCGTGAACGCGGCGGGCGTCGGGCATTGATAGCCGCGCGCCGCTGACGTGAACACCTCGCCGACGCGACCCGCGCCGGCGGCGAAGTAGCGACCCGACACCGGGCACTCCTCGTGCGCGAGCCAGGCGGCCACAGCGGCGACCTGCTCGGGCTCGAACGCAATGCCCCGGTCGTAGGAGCGCTGCACCGACAGCGCGGCCCGGGTGGTCGCAGTCGGCAGCAACCCGTTGACCTGGATGCCGAGAGGGGCACCCTCGGTCGCGAGCGAGCGGGTCATGCCCGCCAGCCCGCCTTTGGCAGCGTCGTAGGCGCTGTGTCCCCCGACGCCGACGAGCAGACCCGCGATCGAACCGACGTTCACGACGCGCCCGTAGCCTTGGCCGGCGAGATGCGGCCATGCCGCGCGCGTCACCCGAAACGCGCCTCCGACGTGCACCGACCACAGCGCGCGTAGGTCGTCGACCGTCTGGTCGAGGAACGCACCGTCGAGCACGATTCCTGCGTTGTTGATCACAATGTCGAGCCGGCCGAACGCGGCCAGCGCCTCGTCGACCACCGAGCGCGCACCGTGCTCGTCGGCGACGTCGGCAGTGCTCGAGACGGCGGTGCCACCCTCAGCGACGATCTCGGCGGCGACAGCGATCGCCGCCTCTGCGGCGTCGGGTTCGGGCGGGTAGCGGTCGGCGTCGCTGGAGACGCCGACATCGTTGACGAGCACAGCGGCGCCACGGGCTGCGAGCAGCCGCGCGAACGCTCTGCCCAGCCCGCGCCCACCGCCGGTGACGACGGCGACGCGGCCGTCGAAGCGCAGCTCAGCTCCCATCGCGCACCGACCAGGCGACCGGCATGGAGGCGAGCCCGCGCCAGCGGTTGTAGTGGTGGCGTACGGCAGCACCCGCGGCGTGCAGGTCGGGTAGCGTCGTGAGCAACTGCGTCACAGCGATCTCCAGCTCGGCTCGGGACAACTCGGCACCGAGACAGCGGTGGATTCCCGAGCCGAAGGTCAGGTGGTCCTTGGCGTTGGGACGGTCGATGTCGAAGACGTCGGGGTCGGCGAACTTCGCCGCGTCTCGGTTGGCGGCGCCGACGACGATGAGTACCCTCTCCCCGGGCTGCAGCTCTACCCCGCCGATCTGGGTGGCCACCCGCACTACCCGATACTCCGCCTGGAGCGCCCCGTCGAAGCGCAACGCCTCCTCCACCGCGGCGGGCACGAGTGCCGGGTCGGCCCGCACCCGCTCCAGAACGTCGGGGTGCGCGAACAGCAGCGCCATCGTGGTGGCGATCTGCGCGCTCGTGGTGTGCAGTCCCGCCCCCAGCAGCAGGAGCAGGGTGTACAGCAGCTCCTTCTCGGTGAGCGTGTCGTCGCCCTCCTTGGCCGAGAGCAGCACGCTGATGATGTCGGACCCCGTGCCCGCCCGCCGTTCCCGGATCAAGCCCGCGAGGTAGTCGGCGGTACCCGCGGCCGCCGCGGCCGCGGCGGCGTCGATACGCTCGATCTCCGCCGGATCGGGGGCCAGGTAGTGCACCACCCCACGCGAGGCCTTGATCGCCTCGAGCCAGCTCTGCCACCGCGCGCCGTCCTGGTAGTCGACGCCAAGCAGCTTCGCGGTGACCCGCCCTGGCAGAAGCGCGCCGAAGTCAGTGGCGAGGTCCATCCGCCCAACGGGGCGGATGTCGTCGAGCAGTTCGGTGGCGACCTCGCTGATGAAGTCGCGCTGCTGCTTGATCGCCCGGAACGTGAACGCATGCGTCACCAGCTTGCGCAGGCGGGTGTGCTCGGGTGGGTCGGCGGTGTGGAAGTTGCCGTCCTTGCGGCCCGGCTGTCCGAACACGTCGGCGGTGCGCAGGATCGTGCGCACGTCGTCGTAACGGGCGAACACCCGGTAGCCGGACGGCGAATACCAGCCGGGGTGCGCCAGGAAGAACCGGTAGACCGCGGTGGGGTCGTCGTTGAACTCGGGCGTGGCAAGGTGCGCGAGCACGGCCTCCTCGTCGAGGACGTCCGCCCTCGATCCTGCTGTCATGATTCCTCACTCAGTTCGATGGCGACTACCGGGCACGAGTACGCGGCCTCGCGGACGACGGCCTCGTGGTCGGCCGACGGATGCGCGATGATCACCTCCGCGGACCCATCGTCGCGCTGAGCGAACACGTCAGGGGCGAAGGCGACGCACTGGCCGGAACCAACGCACCGGTCCCCATCCACTGACACCCTCATGCGTTCTTCTTGATCTCTGTGAGTGGGGGCAGCAGCAGTTCGGAGTTGGTGACGAAGAACTGCTGGATCACCTCGTCGCCCATCGGCGCGAGCATCTTCAGGAACTTGCGTTTGATGTCCTTGCCACCTTCGATGTGCGGGTAGTCAGTCGACCAGCAGTAGCTCGTGCGCAGGTGCGGGTAGGCCGCCAAGTACTTGTCGACCGGCTCGAAGTTGTTGAACGGGGTGACCCGTACGTTCGATGCGATGTACTCCGAGGGCAGCTTCGAGATGAATGGCTTCATGCGCGCCGCGTAGACGTCGCGCGCCCACATGTCGAGGTTGTCGGCCCACGGGCCCAGCCAGCCCGCGCCGATCTCGATCGCGCCGAACCGCAGGTTCGGATGCCGCTCGAACACACCGCCGAGCGTCATCGCCGTCAGATAGTTGCAGATCGGGAACGAGACGGTGGCGAAGGAGAACGGCTCGGAGCCCAGTTCGTGGCTCTCGACCTTGCCCGGTTTGAAGGCGGGCGCCCGGCTCCAGTCCGGCGACTTCACGAAGCCCGTCTCGCCGCCCACGTGCACGAGCACCGCGATGTTGCGGTCGGCCAGCATCTGCCAGTACGGGTCGAGGTCGGGGCTGGCGGGCGATCGGCCGCCCGGCGGTTCGCCCGCAGGAAGGTTGATCGCGAGTACGCCGCGGTCGATGAGGTCCTTGGTCTGCTCGAACAGCTCTTCAGGAGAGCTACCCGGCGACACGTAGGCGACGGGGCGCACCCGCTCGGGGTCGACTTGCGACTCGCGCACAACCCAGTCGTTGTACTCGGTGATGCCGTCGAGCCCGAGCTTGCGGATCTCGTCCTCGGGCAACGTCAGGCCGTATCGGTCACGGTGGGTCGCCTCGTTGCCCGCGTACAGGTGGTTGGCGAACAGGGCGAAGCTCGGGAAGACGAACTGACGCGCGACACCCATGACGTCCATGACCGCGATGCGTCGGGTCATGTCGAACGCGCCAGGCGCTCGGCTGCCCCGGATGTTCCACACGTTCTCGTCGGTGATCTCCTCGAGGTCACCTGCGACGCCGGGGTTATAGAAGTCGTTGGCACCGGTCTTCTTCAGCACCGGCTCGGCAAGCTCGGCGATGCGGGCTGCGGCCGCACCGAAGACCTCGCCCCACAGGTGCGAGGGCGTCATCTCGTGCGCGTCGATGTCGAGGGTATGGTCCAGGAGATCGAGTGTTTCCGCTGATAGATCCGTCACGCTTCCTCCTTGATGCGCTGTGCCCCGGCCGTTGACCGCGCGGACGGTGGCGGAAGGCACGACCTGACCTCGGGTGACACAGATGATAGGCCACGCCTCCACCGGTTGCCAACACTCGTGTTGAAAATACCCGCAGGCGACTTTCGGCGCCTCGACATGCTGCGAGGGGTCCGTCTTACGAACCAGGCGACCCTCCGCCCATGTGACCGGATACGTCGAGGCGCACAGGTTCAGATGTGTCGCGCCCCATTCCACCCAGGCGGCGATCTCTCGTCGAGCATCGCCTCGGCAGGCCGCGCCCCCTGGAGCACCGGCCGCCGATCGCGGGCTCGCCTGCGGCCCACCGGCCGCGCAGCGCGTCCCCGGGCCGCGTCACCGGCAAACTCCTGTCCAAGGCTATTCGGACGGTGCCGATGCCAGTAAGTCCCTTAAAGGATCGAGGCCTTCGCCACCACGTCGATCTCCGTGATAGCGAAGAAGGTCCACTCTGAGGTGACGACGATGTCGCTCGCGGCAGCAAGCGCGAGGCCTGCCCCGATCGCGGCACCGTTCACCGCGCAGATCACCGGAACCGCGCAGTGCCGCACGCCTCAGCAGGCTTCGCGGGTGGCCATGCCGACACCTCGGACGCAGGCGCCGACGCGCCACGGCCGACGATGTCGACCAGGGCGGCCTTCCGCCGAGTTCCAGCACCAGTCCTCCCGCGACCTGCCGGCGAAGTCAGCGTGGGATGAGAGCCTTCACCGATCCTGACAGGAATCCACATCCGCACCGCGGGGCCGCACAAATTCAACGTAAGCGTTGGCGATTGGCGCGCATGCTGCTACTCTCGGCCAGTCGGCAGGGGCGCCCTCGAAGGGGCGCGAGAGTTCTGTGAGGGCCAGATGGGTCGAACCACGAGGTACGTTTCGCTGCGGCAGTACGCCGAAGGACGTGCGATCGTACCGGACGACTTCGCCTTGCGGACCGGGCCGGTGCCCGAACCACCTCCCGGTGGCGTGCTGGTCCAGACGTTGGTGCTCTCGCTCGATCCCACCCTGCGTGGCTCGATGACCGGCCGCTCGGACTTCTACAACCAGCAGTTCGCGCTCGACGAGCCCATTCACTCTCGCGGCGTCGGGCGGGTGATCGCAAGCCGGAACGACGACTTCGTCGAGGGCGATCTGGTGAAGGGCCGCTTCGCGTGGGCGGACTACTCCGTCGCAGGCCCACTTGCGGGCTTCGGCGCGGGCAACGGGCTCACCCACGCCCGCCCGGCCGACGTGAAGCTCTCGCATCACCTCGGTGTGCTTGGCAACACCGGCTACACGGCGTTCTTCGGCATGATGGCGGTCGCGCGACCGAGACCCGGCGACACGGTGTTGATCTCCGGAGCGGCGGGGGGCGTCGGCTCAGTGGCCGGGCAGATCGCGCGAATCCTGGGTGCCAAGGTGTACGGCTTGGTGGGCTCGGAACGCAAGTCCGCGGTGTTGACGGGGGAACTCGGGTTCGACGGCGCCCTGGTCTACCGAGGCCAGGACCTGGCCGACCGGCTCCGTGCGCTCATACCCGGCGGCCCGTCGATCTACTTCGACAACGTTGGCGGGGAGCTGTCGCAGCTCGTGATGGACCAGATGCCGTTCCGCGGCAGGGTCGTCGAGTGCGGGCAGATCGCGACCTACGGCGAGCCTGATGGCGGCCTGAAGGTCGACATCAAGCCGATCCACCTGCGAGGCTTGAGCTTCGAGGGCTTCGCCTGGACCCAGTACTCCGAGTTCTTCCCAGCCGCGAAGGCCCAGTTGCAGCACTGGATCGCGACCGGATCTCTGCGCGTGCTGGAGACGGAGCGCCACGGTCTGGAAAGCCTGCCCGAAGCGTTCGTCGGGATGATGGCCGGGGAGAACATCGGGAAGATGACGGTTACGGTCGCGGAGTAGCCCAATAGGCAACAGCTGTGTTGAAAAGTCGTCGCCGACGCGTCCTCACCGCAGCACCCACTCGGGCCGAACAACCCGCCAACGGCCGCGCGCTGGACGTGGACACCCGCATTCTCCCGCGTCGGCACCGCCTTGAGCTGCTTGTTCTCCTCCTCCAGCATGTCCTCGGACGATAGCGGGCCACTCGCCGGCTTCTCCGCCGTGCCATCCGCCTGGGCCTGACGTACCCCCGGTCACGCAGCGTCTCCCGGCTGATCCCCAAGCCCTGGGCCACCGACATCGGCGTCCACGCCGGATCGGACAGATACCACGCGACGGCGTCCGCCTTGAACTCCGGCGGATACGACTTCATCGCCGCGCGGAACTCCTTGTCTCCGGATCTCCATCATCCGGTATTCAAGGTTCCACACTTCAGGGGCAAGACCCGGTTCCGGGGAGCGCCAACTGGACGTGGTCGCAGATCACGACACTGCCCGGATCAGCAACGACGGGCCGATGACCACCAGCGCTCCGGCTGCGGCCGAGCACATACGGCCGCAGCCGGCGGACTGCGAACCGACCACGCCCCGCCCGTGATCCACGCCGCCGTAGCCCCTACCGGCCCAGAGGCGAGCAGGGGCCTTGGTGGCCGCATCCCCCACGGTGAACCGGACGCGTTGATCAGCGATGTTCGGCCATCGCTCGGTCTATCACCTCCGTCAGAGCCACCTCGGGATTGGCGAAGGCCTGTCGGCTTACCGGTATCCGTTGTGCCAAGGCTCGACGGACCGCCAAATAGTCCTTGGGTCGGTTCACAGCGTGGATCGCCACCAAGTCCTGGCGGCGGAAATAGACGACCGAGAAGCGCTCCTCGTCAAGGTTCCCGAACAGCAGGTGCTCGTCGAAGTCGTCCGCCAGTCCGGCAATCTGCAGCTTCAGCGTGTCCTGATCGGACCAGAACCACGGTACGGCTGAGTAAACACCGCCCTTGTCGGCGACATCGGTCCCGACGGCGCGGCCCTGGTCGATAGCGTTCTGCACAGACTCCAGCCGAACTGACCCGGCGCCGGTCAACGGATCGGGAAACTGAGCACAGTCGCCGGCCGCCCACACGAATGGCCTGCTCGTGCGGCCGGATTCGTCGACCAAGATCCCGCGGTCGCAGGCGAGGCCAAGCTGGTGAGCAAGCTCCAGTCGCGGCGTGAGGCCGACGCCGACGATCACGACGTCGGCCGGCAGGCACCGGCCGTCGGCAAGCTGCACAGTCGTCACGACCCCACCCTGCCCAGCGAACCGACCGGCGGGAGCGGTGAGGTACACATCCGTGCCGCGCCTGCGGTGGGCGGCCAGCAGAGCCTCGGAGACCATCGGGGCGACCGACCGCGCAAGCAACCGCTGGTCGGCCTCGACGACCGAAACGCAGTGCCCGAGCCTACGGGCACTGGCCGCGACCTCGAGGCCGACGAAACCTCCGCCGACGACGACTACCCGGCGTGGCCCATCGGCAAGCGCGGCGCGGATGGCCCGCGAGTCGTCGATGGTACGGAGATAGAAGACGCCGTCTAGGTCGCTTCCCTCGATCGGCAGCCGAGTTGGGGTGCCGCCCACAGTGAGCACGAGTCTGGAGTAGCGGATCGTGCGGCCGGAGCGCGTCTTCGCGATGCCGGCGCTCCGGTCCTCGGGCCGGGTCACCGTGACCACGGCGTCGCCGGTCACCAGTTCGACGTCACCGTCTCGGAAGACTTCCGGGCGCGCCAGGGCAAGCTTGTCCTCGGCGACTTCGCCGAGCAGGAAACCCTTGGAGAGCGGGGGGCGCTGATAGGGCAGCCACGGCTCCTCGCCGACGAGCGTGATCGGGTCGTGGTATCCCGACCGCCGTAGTGTCAAGGCGACGTTGAGACCAGCTTGGCCGGCCCCGACGACGAGGGTCCCGTCGCTCATCGCCCGACCTGCTCTTTCTCGTCAGGCGAGGTCGCCGACGCTTCCAGCAGCCGGTACTTCTGCACTTTGCCACTAGGAGTCGTGGGCAGCTGGTCGATGAACTTGACAATCCGCGGAACCTTGAAGCTCGCCAGCCGGTCGGCGGCGTGCCGGACCAACTCCTCCGGCGCGACGGTCATGCCCTTGTGCAGCTGGACCCACGCGCAGGGTACGAAGCCGAGTCGCTCGTTGGGGATACCGACGACGGCGGCGCGGTCCACGACGGGGTGCGTGTGCAGCGCCGTCTCTACCTCGACCGGGTCGACGCTCTCACCACCGACCCGAAAGGCGTCGCCGTGGCGGCCGACGAAGGTCACATTGCCGTCGGCGTCGGTCCAGGCGATGTCGCCGGTGTTGAACCAGCCGTCCTCGTCGAAGACCTTGGCGGTCTCCTCCAGCTTGTTGTGGTAGCCGGTCGTGATCAAGGGGCCTCGCAGCCGCAGCGATCCGGGGGTCCCGGCCATGACCGGCGCCCCCAGGTCGTCGACGACCTTGACCTCGAGCCCGTCGAGCGGCGTTCCGACGGTTCGCAGGGCAGTCTCCGATGGATCGTCGAGTTGAGGAAGCAGCGCCATCGACGCCGTCTCCGTCATGCCGAAGCAGTTGAGGCAGCGGCCGAATCGAGCGCTGACCTTCTGGGCGAGGTCGTACGCAAACGGTGTGATCGAGACCCGGACCGAGGAGAGATCGAAGGAGTCGATGGCGGGGTCGTTGAGCTGGTCGATGTAGGTCGTCGGGACACCATAGACGACCGTGGCTCGTTCTGCCGCCATGAGCTCCAGCGACTGCGTGCTCTGGAAGCGTTCCATCAGCACGAGCTTTGCGCCGACGGAGGTCAGCAGGACCAAGCCGGCCATGAGTGCGTACACATGGAACAGCGGGAGATAGAGAACGACGCAGTCCTGCTCAGTCAGCCGGAGCCGTTGTGCGGCGCTGAGCAGCGACGGCAGGAATCGATGAGTATGGACGGCGCCCTTGGGCAGGCCGGTCGTACCTGAGGTGTAGAGGATCACTACCGGGTCGGCGGGTTCAACAGGCGAGGATGGGCTGAGGCGTTCGGGGCGATCCCGCTCGACGTCCGCCCAATCGACGACCTCGCGCGAGGTAGAGCCGCCCACAACCACGACGGTGAGATCGCGGCGCAGGAGTCGCCGGATGCGCAGGGCATCGTCGAGGTAGCTACGTGAACGAAACTCGTCGGCTACGACGAGCACTCGGGCGCCGGATTGTTCGATCTGATATTGCGCCTCGGGCACGGAGAGCACGGTGTTTATCGGCACCACGACCGCGCCGGCGTGAACCGCGCCGAAGAAGGCGACCGCCCACTCCACCCGGTTCGGCAGCCAGATCGCCACGCGATCGCCCTTTCCGACGCCGAGTGCTCGCAGGCCTGCCGCTGCTCGATCGACGCGGTCGCGAAGGTCGCGATAGGTGTAACGCGTCGGCCCATCGACGATGGCGACGCGGTCGCCGAAGCGGGCCACCGTACGATCGAGTAGGTCGATGATGGTGTGATTGGATCCGATGTCGGTCGGCGATTGCATACTCTGCGCGGCCTTCCCTTGTGCGGCTGTCGGTATTAATGCGGAACTTCCGGCACGTCACCAGGCCCGACCTGCACGTCGACGACGAGTGTGGTGTCCTGGGCGTCCGCGGCGGCGATCGCCGCAGGGACGTCCCCGACGGAGTCGACGGTGATGCCGCGCGCCCCGATCGACTCCGCCACGGCGGCTGCCGCCGCCGGTGACCAGCGCAGTGGGTTCGGCGGTGGCGCACGCGGCGCCGATCGCGGAGCCCATGCCGAGGCCGACCGCGCCGAACGATGTGGAGAGCACCTGCTGGGCGGCGCCGGGGGTGTCAGTGTACTTGAACGCCTCGCCGAGGAGCCGCCCGCCGTCAAATGCGACCATCCACGCTTCGGGGAGCGCGGCGTTAAGCGCGCTGAGGACTCCGGCGAAATCCAGCCGGTCCCGCAGCGGCGCCGTCCAGCGTAGATCGTTTGGGGACGTGTGTGCGAGCACCTCGTCCCGGAAGAGGCGGACGGTAAGCTCACCGGCGTCGAGCCGGTCGATGAATTCCGGGGCTACCCTGGCTGCGTGGCCGTGGACCGCTGTGGCGGGGGTGCTGTCGCGGCCCGGCTTGGCGCGGTCGATGTCAACGTGGACGACCGCCTTGCGCTCGGTCGGTTCGTTGCGGCCGGTCGTCCATGTGTCGAGGCTCGCTCCGAAGGCGATCACGCAGTCGGAGTCAGCGATCGTCTGTGTGCCGCGATCGGTCGACAATGTGCCGAACACGCCGGCCGAGCCCTCGTTGGCGCGGTACAGGTTGCACGCCCGGAGGGTAGTGGCCGGCGGGGCGTCCAGGCGCTGTGCGAACTCGAGGACGGCGGATCGGGTGTCCTTGTCGAGAGCACCCCGGCCCACCAGGACCAGCGGGCGGCGGGCCGAGGCGATGACGCCGGCATCGCCGATGAGCCCGAACATGGTGGTGACGCCGCAATCGGCCACTGCGGCAGCGATGGCCTCGTGCACCAACACGGCGCGATCCCCTCGATCGGATGACTGTCGGGGCCTGTCCCGTGCGTCGGCACCCGTGCACCACATTGAACCGCCAAACCGACCCGAAGACAACATCGATGTTGAATCGATCACTCACAGCGTGATTGGACAATCGTTATATCAACACAAGCGTTGAATATTGCGCAGAGGCAGGCTAGTGTGCTGACTATGTCGACTGCTCGAGACGTCACGGCGCCCAAACCTTCAGCGGCGGCCTTAGATGTGGATCCGGCGCTATTCCGACACGTCCTGGGTCACTTTCCCACCGGAGTGACCGTCATCGCGGCGACCGGCTCCTCGGGGCCGGTGGGCTTGGCGGTTGGCTCGTTCTTCTCCGTCTCGTTGGACCCGCCGCTCGTCGGCTTCTGTCCAGCCAACTCCTCCTCCTCCTGGCCGGAGATCAAGCGCGCGGGCTCATTCTGCGTAAACGTTCTCGCGCAGGACCAGGTGGCAGTGTGCCGCCAGTTCGCAGTATCCGGCGGAGACAAGTTCGCCGGGTTGAGCTGGGACACGACCGGTAGCGGGTCACCGCGCCTCGTCGACGTCCTGGCCTGGATCGACTGTGATGTGGAAGCCATCTACCCCGGGGGCGACCACGACATCTGCGTAGGCCGAGTACGCGCCCTCGCGGTCGAGCGCAGCGCCGGCCCGCTGCTCTTTTATCGCGGCCGGCACGAGATCTCCTGACAGTTCACCCTCATGTTCACTGACTTCGGCGCGTTGCCCTCAAGCGGCCGCCTCGGATACGCAAGATCCATCATCACGTAGTCTTTTCAACAGCAGTATTGACGCTAGAGTTTGCTCGGTCGCCCACCGGGGCGACGTCCCTGCGACGCGCGAAGCGCGAAAGGTATGGATCGGTGAAGACTGGACTGAGTTTCTTTTTCATGGGCACCGGCAAGCAGGGCACTGACCAGGATGTCTATCGCGAGGACGTGGCCCTGGCCGAGATGGCCGAGCCGCTCGGCTTCGACTCGGTGTGGGCAGTCGAACACCACTTCACTGACTACTCAATGATCCCGAATCCGCTGCAGTTCCTGGCCTACATGGCCGGCCGCACCGAACGGGTCGAACTCGGGTCGATGGTCGTGGTCTTGCCGTGGCACAACCCAGCTCGCCTGGCGGGTGAAATCGGGATGGTAGACAACCTGTCGAACGGCCGCTTCCGGCTCGGCCTCGGCCGCGGGCTGGGCAAGGTCGAGTTCGACGGTCTCGGCGCCGACATGTCGTCTTCGCGCGAGGTGTTCGATGAGTCGGCGGTGGCCATCCTTAACGCGCTCGAGACCGGCGTGATCGAGTCCTCGGGGCAGCACGTTTCCATCCCGAAGCGGGAGCTTCACCCGCGCCCGACCGGCACCTTCGTGGGGCGGACCTACGGAGCGGCTGTCTCCCCGGAGTCTGTCCTGTCGATGGCGCGGCTCGGCGCCGGGCTGATCATCATTCCGCAGAAGCCGTGGGAGACGGTCATCCGCGAGGTGGCGATGTATCGCGAGGAGTTTGCCAAGCACCACCCCAACCGCGACGCCCCGGCGCCCATCGTCGCCACGCATGTCTTCTGTGACCCGGACGAGGCGTACGCCAACGAGCAGGGCGAGCACTATTCGGCGCTGTACTACCACCGGGTGATGGAGCACTACGAGCTGGCCGGTCGACACTTCTCCAAGCAGAAGGGCTACTCCTACTACGCCAAGGTCGCGGACCGACTCGAGACGTCCGGGAAGGACGAGGCCGCCCGTTTCTACAGCGACCTGCACGTCCAGGGAACGCCGCGACAGTGTCTCGAAAAGCTTGAGTGGATCAAGGACGCGGTTGGTGCCGGCACCCTGATCAGCTTCTTTTCCTACTCGGGAATCCCGTTTGAGACATCTAAAAAGAATCTCCTCCTCTACAGCGAGGAAATCCTTCCTGTGGTGCAGCAGTGGAAATGACCGACGGTGGCATCCGGATGGGCCAACGCGGTCGCGTTGCCCAGGCCACCATCGACCGGCCGCCCGCCGGTCAACGCGCCGGCGCGCGTAACCTACCGTCGAATCGCTGAGCTCCTCAGTTCGTTCCGGTACTGCGACGACATATCCGCCGTGATCCTCACCGGTGCCAGTGCTCCGTTCCTCAAAAAACGACGTCGACGCTGACGAGGCTCGGGGGGCCGGGCGACCCCAAGCCCAGGGGCGGGCGCGGATGTTGAGCTGGGTGGTCGCCATGGCGGTGACGTAGGCGACCTCATCGGGGTCGGCGAGGATCTGTCCGGCCAGGGCCTGGCGGCGGAAGATGCGCCACCAGGCTTCCTGCAGGTTGAGCCGGCAGGCGCCTTTTGGGGATGAACACCTGCTGGATCCGCGGGTGCTCGGTGAGCCATTCGCGGGTGGAGACGCTGTTGTGGCCGGACAGGTTGTCGGTTGGCTAGGACGGCTTCAGCTGGACCCGTCTGTTGATCACTAGGTGAAAATGTGGCGGCTTGAAATGGCCCCACCCTGACCGGTCGGTGTTCTGTGCTACCGAACCTTGAGTGGTTCGACAGACCCTCAACTAGGGTTGATATCCCGTTGCCACTGGTCGGCCTGGCCGAGCACGCGCATGCCGACAGCCTCATAAACACCCGTGGCGTTCGTATCGTTTGCGCTGTCAACATCGACACCGACCATGTGGCGACCACATGCCTTTAGCTCGGCGAACGCGGTGAGCAGAAGGCAGCGGGCCAATCCTCGCCCTCGGTAACGCTGCTCGGCGCCCAGCCAGGCGATCCAGCCGCGGTTCGGCTGCGAGCGGGCGATCAGCCCAGCCGCTGGGGTTCCCTCGACCTCGGCGATCCACCACAGGCTGGGATCGTGACCGTCTCGCTGTTGTTGATCGGCCCAGAACTCCTCGAACGTTCGACGGTGGTGGTTCCAGTGTCCGCTCAGCGCTTCCTCCAGCACCGCGTGCAGGCGGCGCCGATCGTCGTCACCAGCCGCGATCCGAATCTCGGTTCCGGCCGGCAGCTGCGGAAGGGAGGGCCGTTCGCCGTTCAAGTCGATGATCAGGCGGCTGTAACGACGGACAACGTGCCAGCCATGATCTTGGAGCGCGGGCGTGGCGAGAGCTTGAGGCATCTGGAAAAGCGTGACGCTCTCACGCTCTCGGCCTGCTGTCGCGGTCTGTTTGTGTGCCCATTCCTCGATCTGCCGCAGTAGCGCATCGGTCAGGGAGTCCGGGGCGACGGGTGACACTCCAAGGTGCGCGCGGAGCCGGTCGGCGTGCGGAGCGGGATGGAGCGCGGCAAAGCCGAGGATGTCACCGTCCTTCTCATATACGCGGCTACGTCGCTCCAGATCCAGCTCTGGCATGATCAGGATCTGCCGGATGTCGGCCTCGTTGGTCTCTGCACGTCCGATCTCGGCCAGCTCGATCGCCTGGAACAGCTCCGTCAGGGCTGTCAGGTCGTTCATCATCGCGGCGCGTATCTGCATGCCGGGACTGTCCCAAGGCAAGCGGCGCGCGGCAACATCTTTCCGGATGCAGGCCTGTCATGCACAGCGCGAGATACGCCCCCACCTCCGCGATCTCCCCCAATCGCCCTCTTGGCCGGCACACGTCCCCACTACTCGAACTTCGGTGGCACGAGACAGTCGGCTGCTGGGTGATCGTGCGGTCTTTGCTCTCGGGGGCCGCCGCCCCCGAACCCCTGCCACGCGAGGGCATCGCCCGCCCGCCGGGCGCGATGGCGGGCGTGGAGTGGGGTGGGCGATGCCCTCGCCTCGATGCGCGGGGCAGGACGGTATCGGGGTTCGCCGTTGTGCTGTGCCTTGGTGCGGGCCGCTCGCCGGCTTCTTCACCGGGCCCGTCCGCTTCGTCGCCGCCGTGCCACCCATCCTGGGCGCGGCCTGGATCAACCAGCCGGCAGCCGTCATACGAACACCTGCCTTAACGATCTTGACAGGTTCCGGAGCGCGCCGCGCGTCACGGAGGGAATTCCGCGAACGTCGGACACGACAGAAACATCGGCGTCCCGGAGCGGCCTAGGAACTCCGCCGACGGGCGGCGTCAGCCTCGCCCAGCAGCGTCAGCAAGGCGTCGAGCTCCGCGTCGGCTCCGACGTCGACCGGCACCTGCTGGCTGCGTCGAAGCAGCGCCTTGGCGTAGCGGACAGCCGGTTCCGGGTTCCCGGCGATGCCCCGAGCCAACTCGACGGCGGCCGCCGGCAGGTCCGCGGCCGGGGTGACGCGCAGGGCAATCCCGTACTCCACCGCCTCCGCGGCCGTCAGGCGACGTCCGGACAGGACGAGCTCGCACGCACGCGCGTAGCCGACCAGGCGCGGAAGCCGCTGGGTGCCGCCCCCACCCGGGACGAGGCCACGGGTAACCTCGGGCAGTCCGATCTGCGCATGGTCCGCGACCAGACGTATGTCACAGGCGAGCGCCATCTCAAGCCCGCCGCCGAGGGCGAACCCGTTGATCGCGGCGATCGTCGGCTGGGGTAGCTCGGCGAGCTGCTCGATATCCCGGCTGCGCCGCATGCGGTCGCGGCGAGAGACCGGATCCTCCGGGCTGCCCGCCTCCTTAAGGTCCATGCCCGCGCAGAAGAAGCGGTCGCCCGTGCCGGTGAGGATCACCGCCCGCACCCCGCGGTCGGCCGCGACCGCTCGCCATAGCGAGGCCAGTTCGTCGCGCATGACCTGGTTGCGCGCGTGAGCCGCCTCCGCCCGGTCGAGCCGGACCGTGAGCACCCCCGACTCGAGCTCTGTGCGCACAGTCGTCCCGCAGGCCCCGGGGACCATGTCCGTCACGATCCGGAAGGGGAGCGGATCTCCCCGTCGTCGCCGTATTCGTAAATTCCCCGCCCGCTCTTGCGTCCGAGCCGGCCCGCCGCAACGAGGTTGCGCAGGCCCACGGTCGGGCGAAAGCGCTCCCCCAGGGTCTCGGTCAACGACTCGAGCACGCGCAGGTAGGTGTCGAGGCCGTTGCGGTCTCCCAGCTCAAGGGGACCGATTGGAAAGTTGAGCCCAAGGCGCAGCGCCCTGTCGATGTCCTCGGCGGTGCCGACGCCCTCCTCCAGCATGCGCAGGCACTCCAACCGCACGATCGCCGAGATCCGCGAGGTCAGGAAGCCAGGGCTGTCCTTCCGGCAGACAACCGTCTCCTTGCCCAGAGAGGTCGCGAAGCGGCAGGCCGCCACGACCACGTCGTCGCTGGTCTGCAGGCCGGGCACCACCTCGACCAGGCGCATGAGCACCGCGGGGTTGAAGAAATGCAGGCCGATGACACGTGCCGCCCCGTCGCCGACGGCGCTCGCGATCGAGGTGATGGAGAGCTGCGAAGTGTTCGTGGCGAGCACGGCGTCGGGCTTTGCGGCGGCCGCCGCCTCGACGAGCACGGCCTGCTTGACCTGCAGCGCCTCGACGACGGCCTCGACGACGAGGTCGGCGTCCGCCGCCGCGTCACCGAGCGTCGTGCAAAGCCGCAGCCGACTCAGGGCCTGCTCACCTTCCTCGGCGGCGAGTCGTCCCTTGGCGACCAGCTTCTCAATGCTCGCGTTGATGCCTTCGCGGGCACGCTCCAACTGCTGCGGCGTCGCGTCGTACAGGGCGACGTCGTACCCGGCCGTCGCGGCTAGCTGGGCGATGCCAGAACCCATGATGCCGGCGCCGACAACGGCAACCCGGCGGATGTCGCGTACTGGTGTCATGACGCGAGAATAGCAATGTTCTCAACGTTTTTGTTGAAATTCTTGCGAGTCGGCGCTACGTTACCGATGTGGATGAGCCTGAGCTGATCGTGCGCACCGACGAGGCGGGGATAGCCCAGCTAATCCTCAATCGCCCAAACGAGCTGAACGCCTGGACCTACTCGCTCGAGTCCGCGTTCTTCGCGGCCCTCGACGCCGCGGCGGTCGACCCGGCGGTTCGGGTTGTGGTCGTCACCGGCGCGGGCCGCGGTTTCTGCGCAGGGGCGTCGTTTTCGCTGCTCGGCAACGGTTCGGCGACGGAGCGCCCGGACCGGGCCCGGCGGCGACGGCTGTGCGAGCTGACCGAGTTCGCCAAGCCGGTGATCGCGGCGATCAACGGGCCGGCAGCCGGCCTCGGCTTAGCCCTCGCCCTGTCGTGCGACGTCCGGTTCGCCGCTGCCGAGGCGAAGCTCACCACCTCGTTCGCGCGGCTGGGTCTCGTCGCGGAGCACGGGGTCTCCTGGCTACTCCCCCGCGTGGTTGGCTTTGCTCGTGCAAACGACCTGCTGCTCTCCGGTCGGACCCTGACCGGCACCGAGGCCGCCGAAATGGGCCTGGTGAACAGGTCGGTCGAGAGCGGCGCGTGCCTGGAGGAGGCGATGGCGTACGCACGCATGCTTGTCGCCACGGGATCTCCGGCCAGCTGGGCGACGATCAAGCGTCAGCTACTCAACGCGGATCGCCAAACCCTGTCCGTCGCCTACGAGGAGGCGATGATCCTGATGGAGCCTGCCCTGGCGTCGGCCGACCATAAGGAGGGTGTCCGGGCCTTCCGGGAGAAACGGTCTCCGCAGTTCGCTCCCCTGTCCTCGAAGCATCCCGTATGACCTGTAGGTCGTCCTCGAAGCATCCCGTATGACCTGTAGGTCGTCCTCGAAGCATCCCGTATGACCTGTAGGTCATAGTGGGTCTGGATATCGAGGAAACCCGGTGACACCACCAGGCCGGTCGTGTCAACGACCGCGGTGAGCGGTCTTGCCTGCCTCCTTCGCGTTTCCCAGGAAAACGATTCGCCCACCCGCGGCGCCGACATCGCCCTGCCAAGGCGGCACACCGGTCCCGTCGACGACCGTCCCGCCGGTGATCAACACGTCATGCATCATCGCTCCACGGCATCGACATCCGCGGCCCGGCCGCCGCCACGCTCGTCATCGAGGGCCGGTCCGACACCCGATGGCATCGGCGCCGGGCGAAGTACCACCTACCATCGACGCGGACGTACCAGTCCCGATATTGCAGCATGCACCACTGTCGACCATCGAGGACCGATTCCACTTCAGCGCGGCAGTACACGATGCCGCGCGCGTGATCGGCGTCGTCGAAGTCGACAGTGTGGTTGCCGAGGAACCGATCGTACGGTCGCGGCTGCCGCAGAACGCTGCCGAGGTAGGACTCGAATCCGTCATGGCTGATCTCGTAGAGAACGACACGCACATCCGGCGCGAACAGGTCGGCCAGGGCATCTATGTCGCCCGAGGAGACCGCCCGCGCATAGCGGTGCGGCAACTGCTGAATCGCCGTCAGTGACCCAAGAAGGTCCGTGCGTTCCGTCACTTGTGCCTCCGTCTTGCAACTGCTGGATCGTCCTGGTGACTCGGACTCGACCAATCGTCACCGCGAGCGGGCGCCCGCCATCTACCCGAACACTGACCGGCTATCGGTCACCGCCGACTGTGGCGGCTCCAACGGGTACCGGCACTCCGCCTGAAGGACGACGATCACTCCCGCGGATTCCAGACGGTCCTGAACCACGTCGGCGACCTGCGACGTGAACCGCTCCTGCACCTGCGGGCGCTTGGCGTACAGGTCGACCAGCCAACCGGCTTGGACACGGTTACGGCAAATCCAGTCACAGCCACTCCGCAGTTGCGACTGCCGGACGCCGGCTCCATCGCTCGATTCAGACCCTGCCGTGGAGCGCGTCACGCCCTCACGGCACCCTGCACAGCCATCGGCGTCATCAATCTATGGCAAGTCAACTCAAACGTCAACGATTACGTTGAATGCATGGTCGCGAGCAGCCAGCTGATCCGTACCGGGCTGCTCGCGGAGCGATCGGGACACTTATCGACGATCACGTTGATAACCCTGCAGCCAAGGCGTAGGGTCGGTGCATCCGCCGTTACAGGAGAGCCGCATGTCTGAAGCCGTTGGTTCGGGTTGAGTGCCCGGTTCACCCACAGCAGCCGAACGTCGACGTGCGGCGCGTAGGCGCGCAGCTCCCAGCCCAGGAGCAGGATGCCGAGCAGGCAGGCGAGGGCGATCCAGTTCGGGTTGGCGAGGGATTCGACGAAGACCAGCAGGGCCGACAAGGCGCCAGAGAACAGCACAATGCCAACGACATCGAATGCAACGAGGACGCAGCGGACCGTTCCGACACAGGGGGTCGCGGGGAATCCCGACCCCGGTGAGCACGAACTCGATCATCGCCAGGGGCAGGGACCGTGGCTCGAGGTCGTCCTGCAGCACGAGAGCCACGGGCGGCTGTTGCATCTGCGGACGAAGCCGCGCTCGGGGTCGGCTACTTGCCCCGCCCGACGACGATTCCCGCCAGCACTGTCTCGGTCATCCCGTCAGCGATGTCCTCGGCGCTCAGCGCACCGTTCGGGACGAACCACCGCGAGGTCCAGTTCAGCATGCCGACCAACAGCTTGGCGAACACCTTCGGGGGTAACGAGATTTGAAACTCGCCTCTCGCCATGCCATCCCGCACGGTGGACTCGAATAGATCCTCCGTAACGCGGCCGGACCCGATCAGCTGCTGGTTCAGGTGTTGGTCGATGACGGCCTGGCCGGCACCTTCCTGAAAATAGATGTAGAGCTGCGGGTAGTGGCGCTCATACGCCCGCATCACAGTGCGCATGGCCTCCAGGAGCCGCTCTTGCGGCGGAAGATCCGCACCGGCGATCCTCTCCAGGCCTTCGACCATCTCTGTCACACCGTCGTGGATCGCCTCGCGGAAGATCGCAAACTTGTCCGGGAAGTAGTAGTACACCGTGGCGCGATCCAGACCGGCCTCCCGCGCGATCGCCTCGACGGTGGTGCCGCTCAAGCCGTTTCGGCCTAGCACCACGGCAGCCGCCTTCAGGATCTCCTCCCGTTTCGCTCCGTATCGCGCCCGGTCCTTTCGCTGGGCCGCTGCCTCACGCTTCATCGCGAGCGTGGTAGCCGGCCCCTTGCTGGTTCCAGTCGGCTTGGGCTTTTCGCTCATTGGGGCCTCCAGCCGGTTGAACGGTGTCGAAGAGCCTTCATGTCCGCGATTCTTCCACGGGTCTTGGCTAGCCGCGATCTTTCGTGATCTTCGTGTGATCGGCTGAGGCGTGATTTCGCTTCCTGGTCAGCGTGGTGGCCCGGCTGTCGCGCCGGGTGAGCGGGGTTCCACGGGCCCGTGGATGTCCTTTCCTGTTCGGTGGAGTGGCTTGGCGCTGGTCAGGGTGACGCCGGCAGGGCTTGCAGACGTGTGACGGCGGTGATGATCTGCGTGGCCCAGGGCCATCGGGCGGCGATGCGGAGCCGGAGTCGTCGGCCGCCGCGGACCAGGCGCCCGGCGACGGCGATGCCGCAGCTTCAGATCGGCGAGCTGACCTTGCTTGGTGTTGGTGACAAAACAGGTGAAGCGCAGCCGTGCACCGGGGTGCGGGCGCTCCCTGCGGACGATGACGCGCATGCCCTTGGGCCGGGAGGTCAGGTTCGCCAGGCCGGTGATCTCGGCGATCCAGGCGCCTGGTCTTACCTGCCCCTCGGCGTCGTAGGCGGGTGTCCAGGCGCCGGCGGGTAAGCGCAAGATCGCCTCACCGATGTCGTCGGTGACGGTGAAGCCGATGGAGTACTTCAACCACCGGCCCGGACGCGTCAGCCAGGTGAGGAACTCATGAGTGCCGCCGCCTGAGTCGGTGCGGATCAGGGTCTGACGGCGTCGGGTTCTGGGCAGTTGGGCCAGGGCCAAGACGGTGGCGTCGGCTCCGACCTCGTCACACCGGTGATCTCCCGGATGCTCGTCGGGCTCGGCGTGTCAACCGGCCGCCCGTCTGCCATGGTGCTCATCCGCCGGCGCGCTCAGATGAGGGACTGAGCGCTGCGCCACGTGCGGTCATGATGGCGCAGGGCTACGCCGCGCACAGCGGGAGGCCAGGCGTGGTCACGGTGCCCCAGGGTCCCGGCCTGACCGACACCGCCACCGCGCTCGTCGAGCTGGTTCGTATGAAACGCTCGCTACCGCCCAGTGAACCGCGCGATGGCAGCCGCCGAGTCCGCGTATGCCGACAGATGCTGGGTGTAGTCCTGCTCGGCCCGGTACGCGGCCTCCAACGGGAGCGTGTCCGAACGCAGGACCGACGCCTTCGCCATCCGGATCGCGACGGGGCTCTTCCCGGCGATCTCCTTCGCGAGCGCCCGCGCATCGTCGAGCAGGCGGTCCTGCGGGACGACGGAGTCGAGGCCGCCGAGGCGGTACATCTCCTGTGCCGACACCCGCTCCCCGGTGTAGATCATCCGGCGTGCCCGACCGGGCCCCACCATCCACTGCGCGAACGACGCGGCGCCGAGCACACCGACGTCGATCTCGGTCAGGGCGAAGAAGGAGCGTTCGGACGCGATGACGATGTCGCTCACCGCGGCCAAGGCGAGACCGGCGCCGATCGCCGCGCCGTTCACGGCACAAATGACCGGCACGGCACAGCGCCGCACCGCCCAGAACGCCTCCCTGGTAGCCCGGTACGGGTCTCCCACGTCGACGGGCGACGGCTCGGACCGCTCGACCGCGAGGTCCTTGATGTCCCGGCCGGCGCAAAAGGCCCGCTCCCCCGCGCCAGTGAAGACGACGACGGACACGTCCCTCCGATCGCCAAAGGCGCCAAACACCTCCGCGATCTCGCGATAGGTCGTACGGGCCAGCGCGTTCACCGGCGGCCGGTCGAGAACCACCTCGGCCACGCCGTCTTGCACGCTCACCCTCAGGTCGCCTGCCATTCCCCGTCCCACCCTTCGACTCTGGCCGTGGTCTGGGCCAGCATAGGAGCCATCGATCCAAAAGTAAACACAGTCGTTGAAAATAGCGATTTAGCCCGACAGTCATCCGCCCCGGATGAACATCCACGGCGCGGTGTCCCGCTCGACCTCCAGCGCACGCACCCGACCAGCGCGGATATCGCCATCCCCGCCGCCGTGTACTGCCGCCACGTCGCACTCGAACCAGGCCGACCCTCGTCCGACCGGGGCTCGCCGCCGGCCGCCGACGTCCGGTCGAGGCCGTCGAACTTCGGTGCGCCGGACCGGGCACCGACAGCGTCCATGCCCCAAGGCCAGACCCCAACCAAGTAGTTCAACAATTGCGTTGACTATCTGTCTTACGGTTTGGCGCACCGGCAGACGCATCGGCACCGGCTTGAGGAGGTTCGTTTGTTCGTCCACGAAGCCGTAGCCGCCCCACTCCCGGACGCCGGGGGCGACACCATGTTCGGCCTGATCAGCGACGCGAACCTCTACATGGTCAACAGCTTCGCGGAAGCCTACGGCGGCCGGTACGTCTCCGCGCCCCACGAGGCCGGGGCGATCATGATGGCGCAGGGCTACGACCACGCCCTCTCCGAGTGCGAGCGGCTGGCCGCAGGAGGGCGGGGCAGATGCCTGGTCAGTCGTCCCTGCTGCTCGGTCCGCGCCGGGACCGTGCCGTCAAAGGTGTCGAGGGGTCACCGCAGCATCGCGCCGCCATCGATGGGCAGCACGGTCCCCGTGATGTAGCGGGCGCCCTCTGAGCAGAGCCAGAGGCTCGCGTTCGCGGCGTCCCCCGGCTCGATGCGCTTCATGTTCATCGCCGGCTTGTACACGACCGCTTTGCCCATCTGGGCACGCATAGCGTTCACCGACTCGTTCTCGATCATCGGGGTCGCCACCCCGCCGGGGGCGATGGCGTTGACCCGGATGTCGAACGTGCCCAGCATCAGCGCGTAGGCACGCATCATGCCGATGACAGCGTGCTTGGCGGCCATATACGCGAGGTATCCGGTGGACGTGAACCGGTAGTCGTCGAGCATCGCCGCCATACCGGCCAGCGAACTGGTGATGATGATCGAACCGCCGTTGCCCGCCTCGATCATGGCGGGCAGAGCCACCTCGACCGTGTGGTAGGTGCCGAGAGCGTTGACGTCGAGCGTGTCGGTCCACGCTTGCGGCGTGTTGTAGTGCTCGCCGGTCCACGAGAAGACGCCGGCGTTGCAGAGGACGTAGTCGAGTCGCCCGAATCGGTCGACACCGGCATCGACAGCCTGCTGCAGCGCGGCCCGATCCCGAACGTCGGCACGGGCAGCGAGGATGTCGCCGCCCGCCTGCTTGACCAGTCGCTCCGTCTCCTTGAGGTCCTCGGAAGTGTCGAGCGAGTAGCCGACCGTGCTGATCGACTCGCAGAGGTCGACGGCAATGACGTTCGCACCCTGCTCCGCGAAGAGCACCGCCGCAGCGCGCCCCTGCCCTCGGGCGGCACCTGTGATGAAGACAACCCGGCCGTCATGCATGCCCACGACTCGCTCCTGTCTGGATCCGGCTGATGGGCAGAGCTTAAAAACCCATCCGCAACTTCGTCAACTTAAATGTTGATAAACTTACCCACACCCACCGGGGACAAGGCTTCCAGGGCCCGCCCGGTCATCCGCAACCTCGAATCACCGATGCAGATCGGCCCCGTTGAACTGCCGTGATGCCCCGGACGGACACGATCCGATATGCGGAGCGACAGTTCCCGGTCACCCAAAAGGCACGGGCGACATGGATGAAAAAATGATCAATAAATCTGTTGAAGGGGGTCTATAGGCGCAAGTGCACGGCCCGCCGTCGACAATCCGCGCCATGACCGACCGGAACGGTCAGGCCGCGATCCCGAGCGATTAGGCGGAGGCGCACACCCTGGCCCGTCGACACCTGAAAACTATCAACAGAAACGTTGACGATTTCCGAAGGGGGGCGTAGGTTGGGCTGCAGCGGCCGACGGCGAGGTGCCCGAGCAGGGTCCTCGCTACGCCGGACCGAGCATGCTCGTCGCGCTGAAGCGCCTTCCGACCCTCGAGGTGTGGATGAAACTCCCGCTCCTGCATGCGGGTGCGTTACCCGCAGAGCACCACGACCTCCGCTGCGAGGTTCGCGAGTTCCTAGCGGAGGAACTCACTTCCGGTGGCTTCACCCCGCGATGCGACAGCTGGCTCGCCGGGTTCGACGCTCAGTTCAGCCGGCGGCTCGGCCGTCGCGGCTGGATCGGTACAACCTTTCCGAAGGAGTACGGCGGAGCCGGCGCCGACCCGACCGCCCGCTTCGTGATCGCCGAGGAACTGCTCGCCGCCGGGGCGCCGGTGGCCGCGCACTGGGTGGCGGACCGTCAGTCGGGACCCTCGATCCTGCGTTTCGGCACCGAGGCCCAGCGGGAGCGGTACCTCCCCGGAATCGCACGAGGGGAGCTGTTCTTCGCGATCGGCATGAGCGAGCCCGACGCGGGATCCGACCTCGCCTCGGTCCGTACCCGCGCCCAGCGCGTGGACGGCGGCTGGGTGGTCACGGGAACCAAGGTCTGGACGAGCCATGCCCACCACGCCCACCACATGCTGACCCTGGTCCGCACCAGCCCAGCGGACCCGGCGCGCCGGCACGCCGGACTCAGCCAGTTCATCGTCGACCTCGCCGCATCCGGCGTGGAGTGCAACCCGATCCGGCTCATCAGCGGTGCGCACCACTTCAACCAGGTCGTGCTGACCGACGTGTTCGTCGCCGACGACCAGGTGCTGGGCACGATCGGGGACGGCTGGGCCCAGGTCACCCACGAGCTGGCGTACGAGCGCTCCGGCCCCGAGCGCATCTTGAGCACCTACCCGCTCCTCGAGGCGGCGCGCCCTGCGTTGTCCCGCACCGCCGAGGGCAGGCGGCTGATCGGCCGGCTGAGCGCCGAGCTGTGGACCCTGCGTGCGATGTCAATCGCGGTGACAGCCGAGCTGCAGGCAGGCCGAGCCCCGACCGTCGAGGCGGCCATGGTGAAGGATCTCGGAACCCGGTTCGAGCAGGATCTCGTCCACGCTGTCGCCGAGGCGCTAACGATCGAGCCCGATCCCGAGGCCCACGGCACGCTCGCGGGCATTCTCGCCGGGGCGTTGCTGCAGGCGCCCGGATTCACCCTCCGCGGTGGTACCAACGAGATTCTTCGTGGAGTTGTCGCAAAGGCGGTGGTCGGACGATGAACGCGGAGGAGAGACGGGACCTGCACGAGGCTGTCGTCGGTGTATGCGGGGAACCCCCCGCCGACGGCTGGCACCCGGAGGTCTGGAGGGCTCTCGACGAGATCGGCGTGACAGCGCTGCCTGTCTCGGAGGAGGCGGGGGGCGGCGGTGCCGGACTGAGCGCCGCGACCACCGTTCTCATCGCTCTCGGGTCGGTGGCGGCGTCGGTACCTGCGGTCGAGACGGGTCTGCTCGCCGGCTGGTTGCTGGATCGTACCGGTGCGGAGCTGCCTGGCGGCGTCCTGACGGCGGCTGTCGCCGATGGCCTGGAGATTCGTCCGGTCAACGACGGATGGCTGGTTTCCGGGACCGTCACGCGCGTCCCGTGGGCACGCTGCGCGGACCGGGTCGTGCTGCTCAGCCCCCTTGACGGGGGGCACTGCGTCGTTGTCGTGCCACTCGCGGGAGCCGAGATCCGTCCTGGCGTCAATGTCGCGTGGGAGCCCCGCGACGACGTAACGCTCTCCTCGCACCTGGTCCCGGCCGGCGACCTGCACCGCGTCGAGAGCGCGGACGGACTCGCCGCCGACTTCTCGAGGCGGGCGGCGTTCGGGCGCGCGGCGCAGATGGCCGGTGCGGCGCAGGGGGTGTACGAGCGCGCGGTCCGCTACGCCGGGCAGCGACACCAGTTCGGTCGCCCACTCGCCGCGCTCCAGGCGGTGCAGCAGCAGCTTGCCGAGCTCGCGGCCGAGGCGAGCGCGATGACCGTCGCGGTGGAGGCGGCGGCGAGCGCGGTCGATCAGGAGCCTGCTGAGGATTGGCCACTCGAGGCTGCGCGGGTCCGTGTCGCCGAGGGCGCACGAACGGTCGCGGCCATCGGCCACCAGATCCACGGAGCGATCGGGTTCACCGACGAGCATCCCCTCCATCTCCTCACGACCCGCCTGTGGGCATGGCGCGAGGAGTACGGCAATCAGGCGACATGGTGCGATCGGCTCGGCACGGAATTGACCTGGAAGGACGGTACATCGCTATGGCAACGGATCACGGGGTAGCCTCCGATGAGGGGATCACCTACCAGGTCCTCGGGGCAGTCGGCCTGATAAGGATCGATCGTCCGGCCCGGCTGGGGGCCTTCACCTGGGCGATGATCGACCGGTGGGCCGAGGCGCTCGTCTCCGCCCGCCATGACGACAGCGTGCGGGCCGTGGTCCTCACGGGCACGGGCAAGGGTTTCTGCACCGGTGTCGATCTCGACGATCTGGCCTCCGTGGGTGAGCACCCGATCGACAGCAAAAGGATGCTGACCGATCGGGTCCACAAGGTGGCTCGCGCGGTCGAGGACCTCGACAAGCCACTGATCTGTGCGGTCAACGGCCTTGCCATCGGCGCAGGCATGGACATGGCCCTCATGTGCGACATCCGGCTCGCTGCGGAGTCTGCCCGCTTCAGCGAAGGTTACATCCGCGTCGGCCTCGTCCCCGGCGACGGCGGCGCCTATTTCCTGCCTCGCCTGGTCGGCACAGCGAAGGCTCTTGAACTACTGTGGACGGGCGACTCGATCTCGGCGCAGGACGCCTGCGCCATGGGTATCGTCAACCGGGTCCATCCCGACGACGAACTCCTCGACGAGGCTCTCGCACTGGCCAACCGCATCGCTGAGCAGAGCCCGATCGCGGTTTCGATGATCAAGCGGGCGGTGTACCAGTCGTTGCGCTCGGACCTCCGCACGAGCCTCGACCTGATCTCCTCGCACCTCGCCGTCGTGCAGTCGACCGAGGACTACGCCGAGGCGATGAGTGCCTTCCGCGACCGTCGGCCGCCGGTGTTCAAGGGACGGTGACGCCCGTCCAGGGGGTGCGAACCGAGGGTGCCAATCTTTCCACGATCGTGTTTAAAGTCGCCGACGTCGGTTCTACCGCATGTGCGTCACGGACCTGCGCGAGTTACGAGCCGCTCGTAGTCGTCGGCGAGCGCAAAGGCGGGTCATGGGCTTCATCGATCTCGATTCGCACGTCCTGGAGGTTCCCGAGACGTGGAACTTCCTCGCCCCTAAGTGGTCACGTTCGTAAATCCTTCGGGGGTTACCCGACGAGGTCGAGTACGGCAAGCCGATGGTCGCAGTCGGCGTGCTGCTGGAGGTTGGACTCTTTCTGTTCGTGCCGCTCGACCCGAGCCGGCAGGTCCTCGAGGCCGGCCGGGGTGAACTTCGGGCGGTCGCCGCTCGAAGGCGATGAGGCGGTCTTCGACCCGGTCAAGGCCGGTGAAGTCGTTGGGTGTGAGGGCCTTGCACCGCACGATGGAGAAGAAGATCTCAGCGGGGGGGGGCGCCGCCGATCCGCCGCCGAGCCACCCCCCCCCCATATTGCTGGTGGGGCGGGGGGGTTTTTATGTCTACACCCCCCGGGGCTCGGGGGGGTCGTTGGGGGGGATAA
>NZ_JBEOZN010000122.1:0-28849 GCF_040298085.1 Streptosporangium sp. NPDC001681
CACCCGGTGGCCGGGCCGCGGCCTGTCCGGCCGGCGGGAGACGGGAACCACCTCGCACCACGACTCGTACGCCGGCCTGGCAGCCCGCTTTCGATCCTCTGGGACAGGCAAGCCGCATCCAGCGGCGCGAGCGGCCCCGCGGGGGCCGTTCGCGGCATGCCCTACCGCGGTCGCATCAGGTCGAGGTCCTCACCCCATGCGTCCAGCACCGCGCCGTGCCCGGCGCGGCGAGCCGCCGACTCGACCTGGGCGAAAAGGCGCCGCTGCAGGGGCACGTCGCCCGTTCCCAAGATGTGGTCCGCGGCGTCCAGCAGCATTCCGGTGTCCCAGCCGGGCAGCGGGTATCGGGCGAGTTCCCATTCCAGGTACCTGTTGTAGGGACATGGGCGACGGTCGAGCGCGAAGAGCAGCTCCAGCAAGAATCGGACGCTGTCGGCGGCGTCGAGACGGGCGGCGAGCGCGTGTCCGTCACGGTCGTTCTTGACGGAGCGGTAGAGGGAGTTGGCATAGGCGTCGAGCCATTCACCGGATCCCCGGAACGCCTCATCGGCATCGAGCCGCGCCTTGGCGGCCAGGATCCGGGCGATGCCTCCGTCGAGCCGGTCGAGCACGACCCGGGCGCGAGCGAGGGCGTAGCGCTCGAAGCCTGGCATTCCGGCAGCGCGGAACTCGGCGAGGGAAATGATGACGAGGTCGAGCTTGGGAGTGCGGTGGCCGGTGAACCGGATGAGGTCCGTTGTCGCGCTGTCGGCGAGGACCACGTACAGGTCGTGGTCGGAGTGGTCGGTGGTCATGTCGTCGTGGGCGTGGGAGCCCTTGAGGACGAGGCCGACGACGGCGGGGTCGGCGGCGGCGAGTTCGACGAACGCGTGGTAGGTGAGGGGCCGCTGAGCGGGCATCGTGTGATCTCCGGTGGGATGGTGGCGGGTATGCCTGCCGGGGCGGCCCCGTCTGCCGGGGTCGCCCACGCCGTCCGCGGCGGCACCTGACCGCCGCCCGGAAGATCAACGCACGTGTGCACCCTATCGCCGGACCGTCCGAGAGATACCGAAACCAGGGCGACCTCAAGCACGGCCCCGGTTTCGCAGGACGGCGTGAAGACGCGCGGCGGAGGACTCAGAACGCGAAATCCTTCGTCATCCACCTGCGGAATCGCTGTTCCGAAGGCGAACAGGGGATCGGCACGGGTCAGCGGGGCGAGACGTTCGGCAGGCCCGACAGGATCAGTCGCCCCTCACCGCCGGGTTCCAGGTGCCGGGCGAGTCTGTCGTAGGGTTTCTGCCAGAGTTCGGCCGGCGGCCGGGGTAGGGGCGAGGGGCGGCTGATGGGCACGGGTGACGGCGACGCGGTGGTGGACGCCGCGCGGGCGGGCGACGAGCCCGCGTTCGCGGCGCTCGTCGAGCGTCACCGGGGTGAGCTGCGGGTGCACTGCTACCGGATGCTGGGCTCGTTCGACGAGGCGGAGGACCTGGTGCAGGAGACGTTCCTGCGCGCGTGGAAGAGCCTCGGCGGTTTCGAGGGGCGCTCGACGTTCCGGGCCTGGCTGTACCGGATCGCGACGAACGCGTGCCTCGACGTCCTCGACGGCCGGGCGCACCGGGTGCTCCCCCAGTACCTGTCCGGGCCGTCGGATCCGAGCGTCTCGCTGCCGCCCCGTACCGACATCGCGTGGATGCAGCCGTTCCCTGACCGGTTGTGGGAGCCGGTCGCGCCGAGCGATACCGAGCCGGATTCCGTGGCTGTCACCAGGGAGACGATCGAGCTGGCGTTCCTGGCCGCGATCCAGCACCTGCCGCCCCGGCAGCGGGCAGTGCTGATCCTGCGCGACGTGCTCGGCTGGCCCGCCAAGCAGACCGCGACGCTGCTGGAGGGCAGCGTGGCCTCGGTGAACAGCGCGTTGCAGCGAGCCAGGACGACGCTGAAGGAGCACCTGCCGGAACACCGCCTGGACTGGGCGCCGTCGGCCGAGCCCACCGAGCGGGAACGGGCGGTGCTGCGGCGCTACATGGACGCGATGGAACGCGCCGACCTCGCCGCGGTCGCCGACCTGCTGGCCGAGGACGTACGGACGGCGATGCCGCCGTGGCCCATGTGGTTCCGGGGGCGCGACGCGGTCATGACGGCGCTGGCGGCGAGCTGGGACACCGGCTCACCCGACTACGTGGGCCGGTTCCGGATGGTGCCCACCCGGGCCAACCGGCAGCCGGCCCTGGCGACCTACGTACGGCGCCCCGGCGAGCCCGCCTACAGCGCCTTCGGGATCTCCGTGATGCGGATCGAGGACGACCGGATCGTGGAGGCCACCGCCTTCCACGACCCCGGCCTGTTCCCGGCGTTCGCCCTGCCCACGACGCTGTTTCCCGAACACCGATGAGTTTTCGCGCGATCCGCCGTCTCAGAACGGGTCAACCACAACTGATCCTGACGGAGATAGCTCAGAGGCGGGTGTGCTCGACGAGATCCTCGTGTTCGTCGTGCCCGTCATGCTGGGCGACGGCGTCCGGCTGTTCGACCACCCGGGCGGGACCGACGTCAAGCTCGAACGCGTCGAACTGACCGAGGTGCCGCACGCGACGAGCATCCGGTTCCGCGTCGTCGGCTGAGCCGTTCCCGGTGGTGGCGGCGGGACGCCCGGCCGCCACCGGGAACCTCACAGGTCCAGCTGGTACTGGAAGGTTTCATGGGTGGGCCGGTAGCCGAGCGAGTCGTTGACGGCCCGCATGTGGATGTCGCTGTCGGCGACACCCAGCGGGGAGGGAACCGACTCCAGGCGACACCGGGCGTCGAGCATGAGAGCGCGGCGCTCGGGGTCGTCGAGCCAGTCGTCGACTTAAATCGCCGGGCGAGCGACAACGTGCCGCACGGGATCGGGCGATCGGGCTGAGGGCAGTGATTCGCCTGCTTGATTTCAGAATCGATTCTCGCGCTTCCTCTCGGCCGCCAGGCGGCGCGCCATTTCACCGAGGGTCGCCGCGCATATCACGTTGGACAGGTCATTCCTGCCGAGAAACTCCTCGGACAGGCTGTGCCGGCGTACGGCGTAGTAACCGCTTCCGGCCGCCTCGGAGATGAGCCAGTGCCTGCCGTAGCGGACGATCAGCACGGCGATCGTCCCCGGGCCTTTCTCCTCGTCCGGTGCGCCGCTCATCACCGCGCTATCCGGAACCAGACGACGCGGCCCGCCGTGCCCTCGTTCCAGCCCCAGGACAGGGCCACCTCACTGACCAGCCAGAGCCCGCGGCCGCCCTCGGCGTCCTGGTCCGGCTCGGCCGGGATCTCGGGCGCGCAGGTGGCGGAGCCCTTGTCGGCCACCGCTATCTGGACGGTCTCGCCGCAGTTCGCGACCACGATCGTCACCAGCCCGCCGGCGCGTCCCGACTCCGAGTGTCTTACCGCGTTCGACACCAGCTCGCTGACCAGAAGCTCGGCGTCGTACGTATCCCGCCGGCCCGAGTTCTCCAGCACGCCCCTGACGTATCGCCGGGCCGTGCCGACCGACTCGGCCACTCCGGGCAGTTCGACACTGCCCAGCAGACCGAGCGCGGGAACCGCTTCAGCGCCCATTGGATCACCGCTATTCCTGCGAGGTCACAGACGCCATGAATTCGCCTGTCACAATGTCTCCGTTAACCGGGCGAATTGTCCATTTAATTCCTTGACATCGTCCGGATAAAGGCTTGGCATCATAGAGTGCACAGAGTTAGGCTGCCATTACAGAAAGAATCGACCGACAAATGAACGACGACCCCCTACATATGGTGTAGCCATTTGTCATTTATTTGACGGCCGACGTCATCAAAAGGTTGGAGAGATGACATGGGAAACGACCTCGACCCGCGACTGACACCGGCCCAGCGCTTCGGCCGCGAGCTGGCACGGGCCCGCAGGGAGGCGGGTCTGTCACAGACCCGGCTCGGCACTCACCTGGGCGTCTCGTCGTCGCTCATCGGCCACATCGAGATCGGCAACCGGAACCCCAGCCTTGACCTGGCGGCCCGCTGCGACGAGTTCTTCAAGACGGACGACCACTTCACCCACCTCTGCCGGAACATCACCGCCCCCACCGGGCCGCGCTGGTTCCTCAGATGGTCCGAAGAGATCGAACCCCGCGCCCGCGTACTGCGCTGCTGGGACCCACTCCTGGTCCCCGGCCTGCTCCAGACGGAGAACTACGCGCGGGCCGTTGTCCGTGGCGGCCTGGCCGCCTCGGAACAGGAGGTCGAAAACCAGGTCAGCGCTCGCATCCGACGACAGCTGATCTTCAAAAGGGAGACCCCGACCATCCTGTGGGCGCTTCTCGACGAGTGGGTGCTTCGCCGCCCTATGGGAGGTCCGGAAGTCATGTACGAGCAAATCGACCATCTCGCCGCCGCCGCCGACTGGCAGAACGTGAAGGTGCAGATCGTTCCCCACGACACCTGCTGCACGACAGGGCTGCTGTCCGGATTCGTTCTCGCCGAACTCTCGGATGCGCCGACTGCCGTCTCCGTAGAGTCAGCCGGGGAAGGCGAAGTTTCAGCGGAGCACAGTCTGGTAAGTGTCGTCTGGGATAGATATGACAGGATCCGAACAGAGGCACTTCGTCCCAGCCAGTCGCTAGAGATGATCAAAGAAGCGAGGGACCAATGGAAGCAACAGATCTGACCGGCCTCGACCTCTCCAAGGCCGCCTGGAAGAAGAGCTCCCTCAGCGGCGAGAGCGGTGGAAACTGCGTCGAAGTCGCCGGCAACCTCCCCGGAGCCATCGCCGTCCGCGACAGCAAGAACCCCACCGGCCCAGCCCTCACCTTCACCCCGACCGAATGGCGTACCTTCCTCAGTGCCGTTAAGTCGGGCCACTTCGACTGACCTGCAGGACCACTCCAGGCTTTCGACTTCGTCTTTCTCTGAGAATCAGACGCACCCGATCGTTCCGGCGGTCGGGTGTCGGTCTTTGAGCTTCCCCGTAGGCCCTCCGCTCGGGCCCGTGTCATCAGCAGTGCGTAACCCGCGCTCCTGCCGCTTGTAGTAACGTCGAAATCAGTTTCTCTGAGCGGCAACGTCGCTTTCGGTCCCGATATATCGTGCGCGAAGTCGGAGGTGGTCACGATGCATCCGGTCTTATGACAGCCCCAGCCCGGGGCGTCATGGAGCCGAAAGGTGACCGTATGAGCAAGACCGACAAGACCCGGCCCTGGTGGGTGCGGATGGCCGACGCGCCGATGGCGACCTGCCTGCCCGTACATGATCATCGGTTCGGGCCGTGCACGCTGCCGGACGAGATCACCGCCAGCAACGCGTCCCTGAGCCAGCGCACGGACGGCTGTTACTGGAGCGCCACCGCCTACGCCTATCACCTGTTCAGTTATGGCGACGGGGGCCGGGAGTGGCACTACTTCCGACGCGAAGAGCGCCGCCGCAGCCGTCACCAGGCACGCCGCGAGCTGCGCGCCTATCACGGCGAAGACTGAAAGAAGGCGGAGGGCCGGATATCAGCGGGCACTGCCCCTTTCCCTCTGATTCGAGGGGTTCGAGCTGATCGGGCTCGGCCTGGTGCCTGTGCAGGACTGGCACATCGGGGCGGACGCGCCGCAGATCCCCCTGCTGGACGGCACCCCGCAGTTGCGCGTGGACGGCGGGGTCGACCGGCTCAGAGCTTGATGCCCTTGATGATCTTCGCCAGCTCGGGTACGAGGGGCCGGCTGGCCATCACGGTGACGACGACGCCCTCGCGTTCGACCCAGCCCGCATACCGGCCGTGGCCCAGCGCGCCGTCACCCACCTGGGTGAGTACCTGACGGCCGCCGATCTTCACGGTCTTCGTGTCGCCGGAGAACGTCCCGATGTCGAACGGCGCGTTCTTGAGCTGCGCCGGCTCGCTCGCCTTCGGCCAGCACACCACCCTGACCCACAGCGACCGCTGCCGGGGATCCGTGTCGGAGCGGTCGTCACTCCACTGGTAGCCGTACTCGGTGATGCCATCGTGCTTGTTGACGACGACCTGGCCGTACGTGAAGCCCTTCGGGATGTGGTTGACGCGGACCCCCTTGATGGCGGTGGCGCCCCTGGGCGGCTTGTCGGTCTTGGTGCCGGACGACCGCTTCGCCTCCGCCTTGGTCGGGACGGGGCAGGCGGGGCGCTCCGCGGCCTGGGCGGGGAGCACTATCAGAGCCGCGGCGACGGGCAGTGCGGACAGGAGGGCAAGCTTCTGAATCCTGTTCATGCCGGCTTTGACTCGACAGGTGCGAGGAAGGTTCAGCTCTGTCGCTGATCTTGTGATGTGCTCTTCAGCTCCGCAGCAGGATCTGCCCGCTCCACCACCACATCCGCCAGGTGCGGTAAGAAATCCTCGACGCCGCCTGTCGGAATGCACTCGGGAACGGCAGCCCGGACGGGCCGTACTCTTCGGGGGCGACTCGCTCATCGGCGAATACCACGGGTCATTCGAAGAATGAAACCCTCACCGGAAGCTCGCACCGCACGCCTCCCCTGCTGTAGGTATGGAAGGTGGCCGGCTGGTCTGACCATACACCGATCAAAGCAATTCGAAGCGGGGATATCTCCTGCTCGACGACCCTGCCGCCCACAGAGCACGTGATCTTCTCAATCGACTCCCCGACGGCAACCTCAAAGAGACGGAGCGGAGCCCCTTCACCACCATTTCGGCCAGGCTCGGAAACCCACCTCTCAGAGGACTCGATATGCACGACCTCGTCTGGATCAGCGATGTTCTCGGAAAAGAAGTCGGGATAGTCTGCCGAACCTGAATCGATGTCCAGGGAAGTCCAACCACCCGCCTGCTCTCTCTCCGCCACCGATAGTTCGGAGGCGAAGATTCCATTTTTCCTGTGACGCAGGAACAAGACAGCCCCCAACCCAGCCTCCACGTCCCGCCACCGGGCGATGGGGGCAACCTCCCCACACAGGGGAGGCCGTTGGACCACGAAGTCCGATGCGTCAAGGACGGGGGAAAGCAGATCCCTCTTTAACATCGCACTCGCTCCAATCTCTGCTCCGCAGGCCAGCGCGATGACCATGAACGTTCACCAGGGTTGGCCATTCTGCCCTCGGCTTAGTCAGTGCTTCCATCGTTCACGGTGGGCGCTTGACACAGGTGCTGCTCTTCAGTGTTTTCGACAGGGCAATGCCACTGCGTGAGGAGACCATCAGTCATCTGCGGCGACATCCACGACTTTCACTGATCGTACCTGCGGATGCTCTGCCAACCGTGCCACTTGCGACAGAAGGTTATGCATAACAAATCCATAGATCCTGCCGCTACCAGCTCGCTGCTGCAACTCTCGGTAGTCGATCCCGAACTCCCGCAGCACAGGAGCGTCCTCCGGCCGTAGCAGCGAAACCCATTGACGAAAGGCTGCAGTCGCCGACTTATCTCCCTGACAGAAATCAAACCCCCTAGTGTCACAAGAGAGGCCGGGGAACTCCCAGTCCCAGCCCATAGGATTCCGTTCGCCAGCAGAGGAAAAGAAAAAGACATCCGGCCTGGACCAGATCTTCTCTACATCCTCCTCCAGCAGGGGCGACTTAAGCTCGACGACGGCCTGCACGTTAATATCTTTGCCTATGTCCGCAGCAAGGAGGTCCACATTTTCCCCTTCTTCTGCAGCCCCGCCTCGACCAAGAGATTTGATGATCCGACTCATCTTCCACTCGCCGATAAAAGGCACCTTCACTTGGCCGAAAAAGTCCTGACTTATTTCGCCGGCCAGCACGGGATCAGCGAAGGACTTGAAAGGCGTCGTCAGCGATCTGGGAGTAAGACCGACAGGGATTTGGAAATCGGAGCCCGAATCCCGACCGGCGCACTTCGGGCTCTGCCAGGCGTAATCCCAGGAAATCCTGTAATCCGGATTGGCGACCGCCAGAGCATTCAGCAGAACAAGACGAATCCGATCACAGTCGATGCGTTTAATGCCCAACTCCGAGCGAACAGGGTTTCCGTTCATACAGCCAGTCAAGATCACATAAATAAGGATGGCGACCGCTGACATAAATAGCATGCGAGTTATGCTGCCCTCATACGTCTTATTAAGCATCACTATCCTCTACACTTCCTCAGACTCGGGCACTAACTCATAATTAACCTTCAGCGGAAAAATCCACACATGTAACAAAAGCAGGGCAGCGAGGAGGCAGTACGCCTCCCCGCTCCGCAGATTAGTTCACTGTTCGATGGGAGGGACAGTCCTATGGTCGATAGAGGACTTCACCCTGCAGTAGTCGCACTTATATCCTACCCGTCGACCATTTTCCCGAGTGTATTCATCCTCTCTACGCATGAGACAGTTGATAGTGATGACCTCCGTGGTGTTACGAATCTGCCCCTCCTTGTCCTTGAACTTCAATCCAAGGGTGGCAGTGTATTCGTGCCTGTATGACGCTATCTCACAGTCGCCCGTTGTACAACGCGCGACGATGTCAGGAACGATAACGTCCAAGATTGGACGCTCCCCCTTCCCCTTTATGCCAGCGGCAGGTTTACACACTTCCGTATGTGGCTTGTCAATCGTCTCTCCCCATGTATAAGAGAAGCCACCGCCACCGCTGGGAATCCTGCCAGCCTTGGGTCCTTCTATGCCGGCAGAAGCCTCGATACCGATGTTCCAGTTTTTGGACCTGTTCGTCGCTATATTATCGAAGCAGGCTTTGGCCTCGAACTTCAGCGCCCAGTTCTTCTTTACGTACTTCCCGTATGCGGTATTCCACATACTGGAATCCACTGGGGAGATCTGGACAAAGTTGTGGAAGCCTTCGACGAACCACTTATCCTTCCAAGTGTCCGTGTTCTTTGGCCTTTCCCAGTAGGAACCACTCCAGGCTTGTACGTACCACCTTTTCATGGGGTCAAGGGGGCGTAGACCTGTCCCTGCTCGCTGCCTTCCTAGAAGGTCGTAGTTGTAATTTCCCTCTCGGAGATCCACTGGAGAGTTATTCCAGTAAGGGTCGGGCCCGTTGCTGGCACCCCAACCACACGGCCCTGAGGTTGCGCTGTTTTTCGTGACCAGACCGGCCGCGACAGGCGACATGGCTTCGTCGCACTCCAGGCCGACCATGTCACGGAAGTCCGTCGGATCTTGCTCTGCCGGCATCGGTGCCTCGATGATGGTCATGCCGCCGCATCTATCAAAGACGAATATCGAGATGGTGGACTCGTCCGGCTCAACCTCTCCTGATCCCGCCCCAACCGTCTTTGCGACAGCAGGCCTCGCGACTGTCTGCCCTGCAGGTGTTTCGTCCCAGTTGCGTTCGACGGCCGCGGTCACCCGTACCGCACCATTTTCCCCTTCTTGCACGATCACGTCGTCGACGTTGACCGTGGAGTTCACGCGAATTACCCCTGCAGCGTCCGTAGCATTTTTCTGATTGATGAGCGCGGTGTTGAGAAGGGAGATCTGAGCGGTGATCGGCGCCTCGGGAGTCACTCCGGACGCTTGCCATACCGTCTCTACCTGACCTTCCAGGACAGCATCCTGCGCCTCGTAGTAGCTCTTGATACGGTTTGCGTATTCCTGCACGGACGATGTCGACTGCAAGCTCATTTTCTGGGAACGCGCATCAATGTCCAAGTTACATGACTGGCGAGATGAGGGCGGAGGCGGCGGAGGTACCGCCTTGGGAGTGACCGTAGCCGACTCCCAACCACTGAACCCGAAATGAGTCTTTGCACGGACCTTGATGGTGTAGGTGGCGCCGTTGGTCAGGCCAGAAATTGACGCAGTTGGGTTGACAACTTCAAGGGTACGAATGACGCCGCCGTTGTCAGAAACTTCAATGTCGTACCCCTCTAAGAGGGCGACACTGCCGTTGGACTCCGGAATCCCCCAACTGGCAACAGCTCCGCTGTCACCAGGCGCAGTGACCAAGTTCAGGACATTACTCGGAGGCCCGGCGGGCAGATAGGTAAGTGCGACAGAGGGTTGTTCAGTGGCTCCGGTCTCGCCGAAGGCGATTCTTTCTTCCTTGTTGGAGGTCAGCATCAGCCATTGGTACTCGCTGCCGGCGATGTCGGCCTGCGGTGTGGCGATCGGGAAGGTGTAGGCATCGGTGCTGTCGTCTACGTCACCTGCCAGGTCCGACCCCTTGGTTTCTCCGGTCACCTGGCTTTTCAACGGCGCTGCAGTGATCACAGTGTCGGTCGGGCACGATCCCGCAGCACAGGTAGGCGTTCCGAGTTTGAGGATCCCCTCAGTTACTCCCGCGCCATCGGGTAGTTCGTCGAGCCTGATTCCCAGCACAGTTGCGACCTTGTCCGCTCCCGCGCCGCCCAGTTGGATAGTGGGGGAATCCGCGAGCACGCAAGGTCCACCATCGCAGGCTGTGGGATCGACCTTGGCGGTCTTGATGACGAAGTTGTCCTTGAGCAGGGTCAGATGCCGGACGTCTTCGGCGGGTGGGTCGGTCGGGGTGCCGGGGGTGGTGAGGCTGACCGGGGTGGTCTTGGCGGTGCAGACCTCTTCGCCGTTCTGGGTTGTGGCCTGAGTATCGGCAGGCGCCGCTGATGCTGTGGCGACCTGGGCGGCGCCGTTGTAGAGGGTGGTGATCTCCGCTCCGGTCAATGACTTCTGGTAGAGGTGGACGTCGTCGATGATGCCCTTGAAGTAACTGTTCTGAGAACCGTTGGCCTTGGTACGGCCGATGTGGACGTTGCCGGTCGCATCCCAGGTGCTGGTGTAGGCGGTCTCGGCGTTCAGCACACCGTCCACGTACAGGCGGATCTTGTTCGCGGTCGCGTCGTAAACACCGACCAGGTGGGTCCACTGGCCGGCCACCGCGTTCTGGGTGGACAGGGCGCGCACGGGGGTGGCACCGGTGGTGTCGGACTGGTACGTGACCATCCGCCACTTCTTGTCACCGGAGGAGTAGGCGAGCTTGAAAGCGCTGTTGACCGCGCCGTCCTGGCTGACTATCGCGTCTTCCCTGGTCGTGGCGTCCAGACGGGCCCACGCGCTGACCGTGTAGCCGGCATTGGTGTGGATCACTGGCCCGTTGGTGGCCCCGTAACCGGAGGTCCCACCCAGTACCAGTCCGCCCTGGCTCTTACCTGTCCCCCACGAGGCCGCGTTCAGCGTGACCGTGCGACCGTTACCGGAGGAATCGGCCGCGACGGTACCACTGCCCTCGTCGAAGGCCCAGCGTGCCTTCTGCTGGGGATCCGAGGTGGGGGTCGGAGTGGGGGTCGGAGTCGGTGTTGGGGTGGGTTCGGGTGTGCTGCTCTCCTGACCCACGCAGGCCTGCATCTGCCAGGTGTAGGTCCGGCCCGCCTGGACGGTGTTCTCGGGGAGTTGGAGCGAGGCGCGCTCCCCACCGTTGACGGTACGCCGGCCAAGCGGGCTGGACCCTACGGGGAAACCACCGTTGTCGTAGAGGAAGTACTTGGCGGTGACCGGGCCGCCCGAGGGACGGTTCACCATGCCCGACAGGATCGGCCTGGTCGGATCCGCCATGCCGGTCTCGGTGTCGGTGGGCAGCATCGGGGCGTCGCTGGTGATGCGGTAGGCCGGGCTCTCGTTACAGGAGGGCTGGGTGACGCCGCTGCGGCAGGCCCGCACGACGAACTTGAAGCTGGCCGGGTTGTCGAGGGTGAAGGTCTGCTCGATCACCTGCCCGGAGGGCTTGGCGTTGTAGCTGGTGGCGGCGACCTCGCCGTACAGCTTCTTGATGTCCTGCAGGGACAGGGCCCGCTGGTAGAGGCGCATGTCGTCGACGGCGCCCTGCAGGAGGTTGAGGCCCGACTTGTGGCCGCCGACGCGGAACGCGCCGCTGGTCACGGTCTCGGACGGCTGGTAGTCGGCTTCGCCGGAGAGCACGCCGTCGACGTAGAGGCGGATCTTGGAGGCGCCGGCGTCGTACACGGCGGTCAGGTGCGTCCAGGTGTCGGCCGTGGCCAGCTTCGCCGAGTCGACCCAGACGCCGTAACCGGTCGTGCCGCCGGTGCCGGAGACCTGTAGCCGCCACTTCTGGTGGCTGCCGCCGAGATAGTAGATGCTCAGGCCGAACGGGTCGCCGTCCTGGCCGGCGACGTGCTGGACGGCTTCGCTGTCCTTGAGGCGGACCCAGGTGCTGATGCTGAAGCTGGAGTTCTGGTTCAGCACCGACCTGCTGGTGGCGGCGTAGGAATCCGGTATGCAGCAGCCATTGCTGCCGGTCATGTCGTTCAGCTGTAGCGCGCCGCCGAGTTTGCCGGTGGTGGCCGTTCTTCTGCTGCCGGTGTAGGTGGCGGTGTGGTTGTTGCCGCTGGCATCGGCCGCGGCGGTGGCCCCTGCGGCTTCGTCGAACTTCCAGTGCGCCACGTGCCCGGTGGGAAAGGCGGGCGGGGGCACCATCGTGGAGTCGTTGACCGCGACGGTGTAATCCAGGTTGGTGCCCTCGGGCACGCTGGACTTGAAGCCGACCTTCACGCTGGTGCTGCGGGCGATCGCGTCGTTCCCGTCCATGGAGTCGATCGACTCGGCGGTGACCGTGGGGATCTCCGGCGGCAGGAAGTAGGACACGGTCAGCTTCGGCCGGGTGCCCCCGACTTTCTCCGACGAGTGGAAGTAGACCCACCATCCCGAGTACAGGGCGGGGTCCGTCGTGCCCTTGCCCGACAGCCGGATGCCCTCGTTGGGCTGGCCCGCGGCCCACGCCTGGGCCATCGCGGTGACGCTCCAGGTGAAGGTCCTCGGGATCCAGTTGCCGTTGTCGTCGACCGACGCCGTGTCCGGGCAGAGCTGGACGGACGAGCCGAAGCTGGTCACGGACGGCTGGTTACTCCAGCCCACGTACGGCGGCCAGGCCGAGGTCACCCGCTTGGCCTCGATCCCCCCGGGCCCGTACCAGCGGCAGCCCACGAGCTGGTCCGCGTACATGTCCAGCCTGGCGCTGCCGACGGACCTGCCCACCAGCGGTCCGGTGTCGAACTTGAGGAGCGAGTGACTGTAGGTGAGCGTCCCCGCGGAGTTGGTGCGTTCGATGCTCGTCACCAGCCTCTCCGAGGCCGGCGAGGTGTCGGCGCCGGCGGCGTTGCTCACCACCAGGTCGCTCTGCAGAGTGAGCGTGGTGGTGGGATCCACCGTGACCGGATACCTGGTCGCCGGATCGGCGAGGAATTTCGGATCCGGAGTGAGGACCAATACCTGGCCGTCCTTCTCCTTCACCACCCGCGTGTCGATTTTTCCGGTACGCGGCGGGACCGCACCGGCGTTTTTGGTTTCGGCGGGACTGGGACCGGCATCAATTATCACCGGCTCGGCTGCCGACGCGACTCGTTTTCCCTTGGCATCGGTGAGTTCGAGTCCGCCTCGCTTGCCTTCGGCGAAGTCGAGTCCGTCTGTCTCGACCGGGATGCGGAACTCCACCGGCTCTTTGGGTTGCTCCCGTAACACCACGTCATGCCGGAATCCTGTGGGCAGGGCCGTGACGACGAGATCGGCTCCCTGACCTGCCGCGTTGGCAAAGGTCGCGACGTTTCCCTCGACGGTCGGCCTGGGCAGTTCGGTCGGCCAGCTGAATGAGACTTTCTGCCCGTCACCGCGTTCCATGGACGCGAAAGGACGATCCGCGCCGCCCGCGGAGAACTCGACTTTGGCCTTGGCGAGTTTGGGTCTCAGGACCCCGTCCTGCTCCACCAGGGTGGTGTCGATCCAGGCCCACGACCCGTCGGCCTGCTTGAGCTGGGCCGGACCGGCGTACGACTGTGTCGTCAGGTGCCCGTCGGGATAGGCCCAGGTGCGTGACCCTTCGGTGTAGGCGGCTTGGACCTCCACCGGCTTGTTCTGCTTTTTGGCCTCCTCAAGCGCGGCCCTCAGCACCGCGTCGGGATCCTCCGGGCGGGGGAACTCCGTCGTCTTGGGTACGGCGGGAACGGCCGGGTCATCGGGTCCGGGGTCTGCCTGTGCGGGGATGGAACCACCGGCCACCAGAAGTGACGCGGCCAGGGCCGAAACGGTTACGACCGTAAATACGGTCCGCTTCGGTGGTTCACGCCGTGGCGGCGCGAAAGGGCGATTCGGTAAGGGGAACCCCACCGACTACCTCCAATGATTGCGGGAGACCGGCCAGGGGTTCGGAAACGGGAACACCTGACCAGTGATGATCGCCACAAGCATCACGGTTGGTGCTGTTGATCTTGTCATATAAGATGTCGTGATCTTGCTAATCGATTCACCGCCGTCTGTTTCCCGCAGGGAATGTGCAGTTGAGCAGAGGTACGACGGTAAACATCAGCGGAATGGTCGGCGAACACCGTCCTGCGGCGACCGTGATCAGTCGGGGGTTGGCATGGAAATTCGCGTTCTCGGTCCGGTCGACGTCTGGCGCGACGGGCGTTCGATCGCGATCGTCGGGCCGAAGCAACGGACCTTGATGGCCGTTCTGGTCCTGCAGGCGAACAGGACGGTCTCTCACGATCGACTTTTGACGGCTCTGTGGGGAACGAAAGTCCCGGCCTCCGGCCGACGGTTGTTGCACAATCATCTGTGGTCGCTGCGGCGCCTGCTCACCGGCGGCAACGCCATAATGAGCACGCCCACCGGTTACTCCCTGCGACTGCGGCAGGGCGCCTCCGATCTCGACGTCTTCGTCACCGAGACGGCGCTGGCCCGCTCCGTGCTGTCCACGGGTGATGCCACCCGCGCCTCGGAGGGATTTCGCCGGGCGCTGTCGCTCTGGCGTGGCCCCGCCCTCGGCGGCACTCACTCCGAACTGCAGGCAACGGAGGGTGCGGCACTGGAAGAGCAGCGCCTCGCCGCGCTCATCGGTCGCGTCGAAGCCGATCTCACCCTGGGACGTCACTCCGAGTTGATCGGTGAGCTGCGTCTGCTGGTAACCGAGCATCCACTGAACGAGAAGCTGCGCGGCCAGTTGATGCTCGCGCTCCACCGCACCGGTCGTACGGCAGAGGCTCTTGAGGAGTTCAGGATCTGCCGCCGGCACTTCCGCGACGAACTCGGCCTGGAACCCGGCGAGGAGGTCGCCCGGATCCACCAGACGATCCTGTCCGGGGACTCCGCTTCCGGCACCACCACGGTGGGACAGGCCCCTCCCGCACCACATGTGCCCCGGCAGCTACCCGCCGACGTCTCGCGCTTCACCGGCCGGGTGGAGAAGCTGCGTCAGCTGGACATGCTCCTGTCCGGGGAGGAAGGCAGCACAACCGTGGTGATCTCCGCCATCGCGGGCACCCCCGGAGTCGGCAAGACCGCCCTGGCGACACATTGGGGGCACAGGGTCTCCGCCCGGTTTCCGGACGGGCAGCTCTACATCAACCTGCACGGCTACTCACGAGGGCGGGCCATCACGGGAGGGCAGGCGCTGGGACGGCTTCTCCGTGGACTCGGCGTGATCGAGGACGAGATCCCGCACGACCTCGACGAACGCGCGGCACTCTACAGGTCACTGCTGGCGGGCAGGCGGATGCTCATCGTGCTGGACAACGCCGCCGCACCGGACCAGGTTCGCCCCCTGCTGCCCGGCTCCTCGCCCTCCCGAGTCGTGATCACCAGTCGCGACGCCCTGCGAGGCCTGTCCGTCACCCACGACGTGCACGGCATCTCACTCGATGTGCTGCCTGCCGGTGAGGCGATCGCGCTGCTCAACAACTTCCTGGGCGGAAGCGAGGCGGCTCGCGAGGCGGATGTCATCGCCGAACTGGCCCGGCTCTGCGGGTATCTGCCGCTTGCCCTGCGACTGGCGGCGGCACAGCTCGCGGGCGGGTCACCTGCCCGGATCAGGGAATTCGTCGGCAAGCTCCGGCAGGAGAACCGGCTGACCGTCCTGGATCTCGACGAGGATCCAGGGATTGGTGTTCGCACCGCACTCGAAGTGTCCTACCGGAGCCTCCCCGCGCAGGCTCGGCGAGTGTTCCGGATACTCAGCCTGCATCCGGGACCGTCCATCGGGCTGGACGCCGTGGCCGCCCTCAGCGGCCTGCCCCCCGAGAACGCCGCCGCGACGGTCGAGACGCTGGTCACCACGCATCTCCTGCAGGAGGACAGTGAGCGGAGGCTGTCGATGCACGATCTTGTGCGTGTCTACGCGGAGGAGCGGTGCGCCGACGACGAGGCCGCGGACGACCGTGACGACGCCCTGACGAGAGCACTCGACTGGTACCGGTACTCGGTTCTGAAGGCCATGGACCATCTGTCGCCCGTCGACACCACCTCTCTGGCGATCGCTCCGGTGGACGGGACGCCGGACTTCCAGGGTTTCGACGAGGCGATGGCCTGGCTGGAACGGGAGCACCACACCCTCGTGGCCGTGATCGTCCATGCGGCGCGACAGGATCGACACATCCACGCCTGGCAGATCTTCAGCAGGTTGTCTTGGTTCTTCTACGCGAGAAACCATCTTGACGACCTGCTCATGACGGGCGAGATCGCGTTGTCCTCCGCCCGCCTGATCGGTGACCGCTCCGGCGAGGCCGAGATCCTGAGCGATCTTGGCTACGCCAAGATGTTCACCGGGCGATACGCCGAGAACCTCAGCCACCAGGAGGAGGCCTTGGAGATCTGGCGTACGTCCGGCGACCGGGCGGGAGAGGCGAAGGCGCTCCGGCACGTGAGCTACGCCCTGTATCTGGCCGGACACCCCGCCAGAGCCATAGAACTCGGCGAGCAGGGCCTGACCCTCAACCGCGGCCTCGGGAATCGGATCGATGAGTTCGCCACCATGGACACCTTGGCGATCAGCTACTTCACGATGGGCCGGTTCGGTGAGGCGCTCAAGATCCTGTCGGAGTGCGTGAGCCACTGGCGGGAAACCGGCAGGGAGTACGACGAGGCCTACTGCCTCATCCAACTGGGCCTCGTCCACGCGAAACTGAAGGAACCGGCGCCCGCCCTGGACTGTCTGCAGCAGGCGTTGCTCCTGGGTCGTAACCAGGGCAACCAGCGCATCGAAGTCGACGCGCTCAACGGCATCGCCACGGTCCTGCGGCAGCAGGAACGTTACCCCGAAGCCCTCGACCATCATGAGCAGGCGCTCGACCTCGCGAGGAGCCTGCGGAGCAGGCCGGTGGAGGGCGAGATGCTCTGTAGCCTCGCGGAAACCTGTCTCACGAGCGGGGATACCCAGACCGCCCTGGAGCACTACCGGGACGCCGCCCGCTACGCCGACGAGGAGAACGACGTCTACCAGCAAGGATTCGCCCACGAAGGACTGGGCAACACGTTGCGGGCCCTGGGGCGGACAGCCGAGGCCGCGAAACACTGGGAGACCGCGTTCGGCATATTCGCCCCCATGGGGGTTCCCCAGGCCGACGAGATCAAGAAGCGGATGCTTGAGGCCGGTCTGAGCTGACCGCACCCGTGTCACATGACGATGCCCAGGTTTCGGGGCGGGCCAGAGGGCCTGCCCCGAAAGCGTCTGGGGGTGAGCAGCAGTGCCGCCACGGTGACGGGCAAGCACACCGCGACGAGTAATGGCGGCCCCGCCGACTGCTTCCCGGCTCCTGCCGTCGCCCACGAAACGACCGTCAAATCACAACCCATGTCTCGGACGGCGTTGGAGTGCCCCGAAGCGCGCGTCCCGAGCCGTCTCCTTCCCAGTGGTTCACAAGCCCACCCGACATCGTGGGGCGAGCGTGCGACAACGAGGGCCGCGCTGCCCGACCGAGCCTCGTTCAGGCGGCGACGCGGGCGGTGAGGTCCTTCCAGAGGCCGTCCATCCTGGCCTCCAGCTCCTCCAGGGTGCCCTCGTTCGGCACCACGATGTCGGCGATCTCCAGGCGCTCCTCGCGGGTCGCCTGGGCGGCGAGCCTGGCCCTGGCGTCCTGCTCGCTCATGCCGCGCAGCTCGACCAGCCGGGCCACGCGCACCTCGTCGGCGGCGTCCACGACGATCACCACCTCGTACATGGGGGCGAGCCTGTTCTCCGCCAGCAGTGGGACGTCGTAGATCACGATGCTGCCGGGGACCGCCTGGTCCTGCAGCTCGGCGACCCTCGCGCCGACCAGCGGGTGCACGATGGCGTTGAGCGCGGCCAGCTTCTCGGAGTCGGCGAAGACGATCGAGCCGAGCTTCTCCCGGTTCAGCGAGCCGTCCTCGCGCAGGATCTCGGTGCCGAAGACCCCGACCACGCGCGCCAGGCCCGGGGTCCCCGGCTCGACCACCTCACGGGCGATCTTGTCGGCATCGATGACCACGGCGCCTCGGCAGGCCAGCCGCCGGGAGACCTCGCTCTTGCCCGACCCGATACCGCCGGTAAGACCCACCTTCAACATGATCCGCAGCATACGCGGTACGGGCCGCCCGCCGGCAGCGCGGTCCTCGCATCACGGCGGGCCGGGCCGAGACCGCCCCGGAAGGCCACCTCGCCGCTTCCCCCTGCCCTCCGCCGCCGCACAAGGCGGTCGGCGTCTCCCCCATCTCGCACACCCCTGCCAGCCCGTCGGCAGACGGCCGGAGCCACCCTTCGCAGCGCCGGAGGCGGCGCCTGCCACCCTTTCGTACAGGTACGGCCCTTATGCCATCTGCCGCACCGGAGGGCGTCTGAGCGCCCTACAGCTCCCTGCGCATGTGCACCAGCGTCAGGTGGTCGCTCATCCGCTCTCTGCGGGTCTCGCGGTAGCCGTGGCGGCGGTAGAGCCGCAGGTTGCCCTCCGACAGGTGCCCGGTGAACAGGTCGAAGGCCAGCGCCGCGGCGGCCTCGTCGTGCAGTGCCGCCAGCAGCGCGCCGCCGATGCCCGCGCCCTGCCTGTCGGGGGCGACCACCAGGCGGCCGACCAGGCAGGTCGTGCCGGACATCCGGCCCCGGACCGCGCCCACGATCCGCGCCCGGTCGCGGGCGACGAGCACGATGGCCGTCTCGACCGCCCTGCGGACCTGGCCGGCCGACTCCACCAGCGGCGCGATGAACGGGTCGCCGTAGAGCTGGGCCTCGCCCACGTAGGCGGCGCGCTGCACGGTCAGGATCTCGCCCGCGTCCTCGGGCTCCGCCCACTCGATCACGGCCACGGCGCCACCCTAGCGGGCGGGCAGGGGGCAGGAAACGCGGGAAGGGCCCCGCCGGAGCGGGGCCCTTCCGTTGGAACTTCTACCGCACAGGTCAGCTCTGGCCGCCCGCGAGCTTCTCGCGCAGGGCCGCGAGAGCCTCGTCGGAGGCGAGGGCACCCGCCGCCGGAGCGGAGGAGCCGCTGCTGGAGCTGCTGGCACCAGTGGACGGGGTCTCACCGGAGTAGGACGTGGGGGCAGCCTCGCCCGCCTCGGCCTCGGCCTTGCGGGCCTCCTCGACCTGCTTCTTGTGAGCCTCGAAGCGGGTCTGAGCCTCGGCGTACTGCCGCTCCCACTCCTCGCGCTGCTTGTCGAAGCCCTCGAGCCACTCGCCGGTCTCGGAGTCGAAACCCTCGGGGTAGATGTAGTTGCCCGACTCGTCGTAGGTCGCCGCCATGCCGTACAGCGTGGGGTCGAACTCGACGTCGGCGCCGATCGCACCCTCGTTCGCCTGCTTGAGCGAGAGCGAGATCCGGCGGCGCTCCAGGTCGATGTCGATGATCTTCACGAAGATCTCGTCGCCGACCTGGACGACCTGCTCGGGGATCTCGACGTGGCGCTCGGCCAGCTCGGAGATGTGGACCAGGCCCTCGATGCCCTCCTCGACGCGGACGAACGCACCGAACGGCACCAGCTTGGTGACGCGACCCGGGACGACCTGACCGATCTGGTGGGTACGGGCGAACTGCTGCCAGGGGTCTTCCTGCGTCGCCTTGAGCGACAGGGAGACGCGCTCGCGCTCCATGTCGACGTCGAGCACCTCGACGGTGACCTCCTGGCCGACCTCGACGACCTCGGAGGGGTGATCGATGTGCTTCCAGGAGAGCTCGGAGACGTGGACCAGACCGTCGACGCCGCCGAGGTCGACGAACGCACCGAAGTTGACGATCGAGGAGACGACGCCCTTGCGGACCTGACCCTTCTGCAGGGTGTTGAGGAACGTCTGGCGAACCTCGGACTGGGTCTGCTCAAGCCAGGCACGGCGGGACAGAACCACGTTGTTGCGGTTCTTGTCGAGCTCGATGATCTTCGCTTCGAGCTCGCGGCCCACGTAGGGCTGGAGGTCGCGGACGCGCCGCATCTCGACCAGGGACGCCGGCAGGAAGCCACGCAGGCCGATGTCGAGGATGAGACCACCCTTGACGACCTCGATGACGGTGCCAGTGACGATGCCGTCCTCGTCCTTGATCTTCTCGATCGTGCCCCAGGCCCGCTCGTACTGAGCGCGCTTCTTGGACAGGATCAGGCGGCCTTCCTTGTCCTCCTTCTGGAGAACAAGGGCCTCGACGTGCTCGCCAACCTCGACGACATCCGCCGGATCGACATCGTGCTTGATCGAGAGCTCACGCGAGGGGATGACGCCCTCGGTCTTGTAGCCGATGTCGAGCAAAACTTCGTCTCGGTCGACCTTGACGACGGTGCCCTCGACGATGTCGCCGTCGTTGAAGTACTTGATGGTCAGGTCGATCGCTGCGAGGAACTCTTCCTCGGAGCCGATGTCGTTGACCGCTACCTGCGGGGTGCTCGAGGTGGCCTCAGTGCTGCTCGTCATGTGTGGAGTTGCTCCGAACGCGGACAGATGTCGATGTGGCGAACGCGCGGCAGGCTTCTTACCGTCAGCCGAAGAATTCACATCGGCGTGATCGAGCGCGAGCCCACTCCGTCCGAGACACGCGCGAGCCCACAACGCAGCGATCAGCATATGAGACGAGACGGGTATGGTCAATCCGACGACACTACGCTCCCGCGTGCCGAAAGGATAACGATCTCGCCTAATAGGCGTTGATCATTTCTCTCCGGTCGGCCCTGATACTACCCCGAAGCCCCCGTGGGATGGAGATGCGCTCGGGGTCGCCGTCCGCCGTGTAGCGCTGGCGGGGGTGCTTGTTCAGCCACTCCAGCCAGTATTGGGAACACCATTTCCGGCACTCGCCTTTTTTACCATTGCTCTGGATCCGCTGGACCGATCGCCAGTCGTAGTTCTTGGTGAACGGCGAGACCGACGGCTCGGCACCGGCCAGGAAGACGGCCTTGAACCGGTAGGAGACTCCCTGCCACCTTCCCGACTGCACCGTGGACCTCTTACGGGGCATCGCGCCGAACGGCAGCGCCATCGTCTCGGAGGGGGGAACGCCGAGCTGCTTCAGCAGCCGCTCGACCCTGGCGAGCTGCTCGGCGATCTTCTTCTTGGGCAGGCCCGGCAGGTAGGGGTGGCCCCAGGTGTGGTTGGCCACCTCGAAACCCCGTGAGGTCAGCCACTGCACGGCCCGCGCCTGATCCTTGGCGTTCTGCAGGCCGAAGGGCTGCTGGTTGACCCAGAAAGTAGCGACGGGCCGGAAATCTGGGTGTTTCTTTGCCACCTGATAGATGATTCCGACCGCGGTGTTCCTGGCCGGGGTGCCGTCCGCCTCCAGCGCGAAGTGGCTGGGGTGACCGTCGTCGAAGGTCAGCACCACCGGGTACTTGCCCGCTGGGATGTCCATCCTCCCGGCGGCGAACTCCCGCGCGGTGACCGGCACGTAACCGTCCCTGGCGAGCATCTCCAGCTCCTTGCGCAGCTGGGCGGGCGTGCGGTCGATCGACGCCAGCCGCTTGCCGATGATCCGGTGGTACATCAGGATCGGGACCATGCCGGCCTCGTTGGCCTTCACCTGCCGCGCGAACTCCGCCGTGGCGGTGACCGGCGGCGGCAGCTCGGCCGAGGGAAGGTCAGGGGTCGGCGAGGGCGTCGCGGGCGGCTGGGACGGACCGGGCGCCGCCTGTCCCGCCCCGGAGGCGCCCGGGGCGCCGGATGGGGCAGGTGGGGCGGGAAGCACGAGGAGCACCACCACCGCCACCGCGACGACCACCACATTGGTGAGCATGATGATCTGCGTCAGGGGGATTGAACTCCGCACAACACTCCCAGGCCCATCGAGCTTATTCGGACTGGATCACCAGCCTAGAACAGACTCGGACAGGCCCGACCAATCGGTGGAGTTCAGCCCTCCATGAGGGGCGGTCACCCGCCCGCTCGGAGGTGGTCGTCAGCGCCCGACACCCGGCGGGACCCGCGGGGAGCAGGCGGCGTTCATCCGGTCGGCGACCGGCTCGCGCGAGGTCCCCGGCCCCTGGGGGGCGGCCGTCAGTGTCCGGCGTCCTCCCAGGTGCGGCCGACGCCCACCGAGACGGCCAGCGGGACACGCAGGGCGTAGGCGGCGTTCATCCGGTCCGTGACCAGCTCGCGCAACGTCTCCAGCTCACCGGGGGCCACCTCGAAGACGAGCTCGTCGTGGACCTGCAGCAGCATCCGGGAGCCGAGCGCCGCCTCCTTGAGCGCGCCCTGCACGTTGAGCATGGCGACCTTGATGATGTCGGCCGCCGAACCCTGGATGGGCGCGTTGAGCGCCATCCGCTCGGCCATCTCGCGGCGCTGGCGGTTGTCGCTGTTGAGGTCGGGCAGGTAGCGGCGCCGCCCCATGATCGTCTCGGTGTAGCCGTCGTTCCTGGCCTGCGCGACGATCGCGTTGAGGAAGTCGCGGACGCCGCCGAACTCCTCGAAATACCCCTCCTTGAGCGCTCTGGCCTCGGAGACGGGGATGTTGAGCTGCTCCGACAACCCGAAGTCGGACAGTCCGTAGGCCAGGCCGTAGTTCATCGCCTTGATCTTGGCCCGCATCTCCCCGGTGACCTGCTCGGGCTCGATGTCGAAGACCCGGGCCGCGGTGGCCTGGTGGAAGTCGTGCCCGGACTCGAAGGACGCGATCAGCGCCTCGTCGCCGGACAGGTGGGCCATGATGCGCAGCTCGATCTGGCTGTAGTCGGCGGTCAGCAGGGTCTCGAAGCCCTTGCCGACCACGAAGCCCTGCCGGATGCGGCGGCCCTCGGCGGTGCGGATCGGGATGTTCTGCAGGTTGGGCTTCTCCGAGCTGAGCCGCCCGGTGGCCGCCACGATCTGGTTGAACGTGGTGTGGATGCGGCCGTCGTCGGCGATCTCCTTGATCAGGCCCTCGACCGTGACCTTCAGCTTGGCCTGGTCGCGGTGGCGAAGCATGATCGTCGGCAGCTCGTGCTCGGTCTGGGCGGCCAGCCAGGCCAGCGCGGGGGCGTCGGTGGTGTAACCCGTCTTGGTCTTCTTGGTCTTGGGCAGGTTGAGCTTGACGAACAGGATCTCCTGAAGCTGCTTGGGCGAGCCCAGGTTGAACTGCTCACCGCCCACGGAGGCGTGCGCCGCCTCGACCGCCTGCTTGACCGCGGCGCCGAACTCGGCCTCCAGGCCGCTGAGATACTCCCGGTCGACGGCGATGCCGGCCCGCTCCAGCTCGGCCAGCACGGTGACGAGCGGCAGCTCCACGTCGCGCATCAGGCGGATGCCGCCCAGCGGCTCCAGGAACGCCTCCAGCGCGTCGGCGAGCTCGCCGACCGCCAGTGCCCGCAGGGCCAGGTCGCGGGCGCCGTCGTCGTCCTGGTCGTCGAAGAGGCTGGTCTGGCCGCCGTTGTCGGCCTCGCTGCGCAACTCGCGCCGCAGATAGACCCGCACGAGGTCCTCCAGCGGGAACGAGCGCTGCCCGGGCGTCGCCAGGTAGGCGGCGAGCGCGGTGTCGCAGGTGAGGCCGCGCAGCTCCATGCCCTGCGCCCACAGCGCGAGCATCGGGCCCTTGGCGTCGTGCACCGCCTTGGGCTTCGAGGCGTCGGCCAGCCACGCGCGCAGGGCCGCCTCGTCGGCCTCGGTCAGCGTGGTCGGGTCGATGAACGCGGCCCCGGCTCCGGCCGCCGCGACGGCGATGCTGTCAACACGGCCGGTGCCGCTGCCGTACGCGCCCTTGAAGGCCAGGCCGGCGCGGCCCTCGGGCAGCGCGCGCAGCCACGGGTCCACCTCGTCGGGGCCGAGGGTGACGACCTCGACCTCGAAGCCCTCCTCGGTCTCCGCCTCGGGCGAGCCGATCGTCTTGAACAGCCGGTCGCGGATCTCGCCGCGGAACTCCAGCGTGTCGAGGATCTTGTTGATCTCGTCGCGGTCGGCCGCGCCGACCGTCAGCCGGGAGATCTCCTGCTCCAGCGGGACGTCGCGGATCAGCTGGGTCAGGCGCCGGTTCATCAGCACCTGGTCGAGGTGGTCGCGGAGCTTGTCACCGACCTTGCCCTTGACCTCGTCCACCCGGTTGACCAGCTCCTCCAGCGAGCCGAACTCGCGGATCCACTTGGCCGCGGTCTTCTCCCCCACGCCGGGGATGTTCTTCAGGTTGTCGCTGGAGTCGCCGCGGATGGCCGCGAAGTCGGGATACTGCGCCGGGGTGAGCTCGTACTTCTCCAGGACTGCCTCGGGGGTGAAGCGGGTCATGTTGCTGATGCCGACACGGGTCATCAGCACGGTGACCCGCTCGTCGACGAGCTGCAGCGCGTCGCGGTCGCCGGTGACGATCAGCACGTTCATGCCCTGCTCGGCGGCGCGGGTGGCGAGGGTGGCGATCAGGTCGTCGGCCTCGTATCCGGCCAGCGACAGGTGCGGCACGCGCACCGCGTCGAGCACCTCGTGGATCAGGCTCATCTGGCTGCGGAAGCTGTCCGGACTCGCACTCCGGTTCGCCTTGTAGTCGGCGTACTCCTCGTGGCGGAACGTCGGCTCGGAACGGTCGAAGCAGACCGCCACGTGGGTCGGCCGCTCGTCGCGGAGCACGTTGACCAGCATCGAGGTGAACCCGTAGACCGCGTTGGTCGTCTGGCCCGTGGTGGTGGAGAAGTTCTCCTCCGGCAGGGCGTAGAAGGCCCGATAGGCGAGTGAATGCCCATCCAGCAGCAGGAGACACGGACGAGTGGGGGTCGCTTCGTTCTTCGGCACAGCGAAAGCCTAGTCTCCTGGTACGACAGAACGCCTGACTCACCTGACAGGAGACGTCCCCTTGACCATGACAGACCCCGACGAGGCCGCTCGCATCGAGGAACTGCTGGCCGCCTCACACCAGAACACGCTGGTGGAGCGGATGGGCATCCTGATCACCGAGGCCACTCCCGAGCGGGTGACGGGCACGATGCCCGTCGAGGGCAACACCCAGCCGTACGGCCTGCTGCACGGCGGTGCCTCGTGCGTGCTGGCGGAGACGCTGGGCTCGGTCGGCGCGGCACTGCACGCGGGCCCCGGGCGCATCGCCATGGGCATCGAGATCAACGCCACCCACCACCGCTCGGCCACCTCGGGGCTGGTCACCGGCGTGGCCACCCGGCTGCACGGCGGCCGGACGCTCACCAGCTACGACATCGAGATCGTCGACGACCGGGGCCGCCGGGTGTGCAGCGCGCGCCTCAGCTGCATGCTGCGCGACGCCTGAACACACCCGGATCGCCTTTTTGCCATCATCGAGCGATGATTCCGCTACGGTGGGTGACGGCGATGCCCGCGGGGAGGCCGAGTAGAAAACGTACGGGGTCGGGGAAGCTCCGTACGGCGCCAAAGGCCTCCCCCGGGCTCCCTGGGCGTCGACCTTCAGCGCGCAAAGGCCCGCACCGGGCGGGTGCGGGCCCTTAAGAGACGGAACTCAGATGTCCGTGTGCGTCGGGTCGAGCACCCGGCGCAGGAAGGTCTTCGTGCGCTCGTGCCGCGGAGCGCCGATCACCTGCTCCGCCGGGCCGTCCTCCACGATCACGCCGCCGTCCATGAAGACCACCCGGTCGGCCACGTCGCGGGCGAACGCCATCTCGTGGGTGACCACGAGCATCGTCATCCCCTCCTCGGCGAGCTTGCGCATGACCGTGAGCACGTCACCGACGAGTTCGGGGTCGAGCGCCGAGGTGGGCTCGTCGAAGAGCATCAGCGCCGGGCTCATGGCCAGCGCCCTGGCGATGGCCACCCGCTGCTGCTGGCCGCCGGAGAGCTGGGTGGGGTAGGCGTCGCACTTCTCACCGATGCCGACCTTGTCCAGGTTCTCCCTGGCGATCTTCTCAGCCTCGTCCCTGCCCCGCTTCAGCACCCGGCGCTGCGAGATCATCACGTTCTGCAGAACCGTCATGTGCGGGAAGAGGTTGAACTGCTGGAAGACCATCCCGATGCCGCGGCGGGCGGCGTCGATGTCGACGTCGCGGTCGGTCAGCTCCACTCCGTGGACGACCACCTTGCCCGACGTCGGCTGCTCCAGCAGGTTCACGCAGCGCAGCAGGGTGGACTTGCCCGACCCCGAGGGGCCGATGACACAGACCACCTGGCCGGGGTCGACGGCGAAGTCGATGCCCTTGAGAACCTCGAGCTTGCCGAAGCACTTGTGCAGGTCGCGGATCTCAACCGCGTGGTTCACCGGAGTCACCGTCCCTTCGCCTGGCGCTTCTCCAGCCGGGACGCGAGATAGCCCAGCGGAATGGTGACCAGAAGGTATGTCACGCCCACGACCAGGATGGGCGTGGCGTTGGCATGGGTCGAGGCCATGTCGTTGCCGAACTTCGTGAGCTCGACGTAGTCACCGGAGACACCGAGGAACAGCACCAGCGAGGAGTCCTTGAGCAGGGAGACGAACTGGTTGGTCGTCGGCGGGATCACGATGCGCACGGCCTGCGGGATGACGATGGAGACCATGGCCCGCGTGTACGACATGCCCAGCGAGCGCGCCGCCTCCATCTGCCCCTTGGGCACCGCCTGAAGGCCCGCCCTGAGCGTCTCCGCCATGTAGGCCGAACCGACGATCGTCAGACCCAGGATGCCCTCGCCGTAGGTGCCGCCCGGCACCTGGAAGCCGCTCAGGGCCAGGGGCAGGAACAGGATGAGCAGGAAGATCAGCAGCGCGGGCAGGCCGCGGAAGATCTCGATGTAGGCGATCGCGATCCACCGGTAGGGCCGCACCGACGACATCCGCATCAGCGCGAACAGCAGACCGAGCAGGAAGGCGAAGACGAACCCACCGACCGAGTAGATGATGGTGTTCTTCAGCGCGATCGTGAACAGCTCTGGAAGCGTCTTCTCCGCGACGTCGAGCCTGGCGAAGTTCTTTCCGAGCTCGCCCCACTCGATGGTCAGGGCCAGGAAGACGGCCACGGCCGCCAGTACGACGTACTGGACGGCGCGGCTGATCTGCTGTCTCTTACGGGGACTGAGCCCACTCCCGGCGGGAGCACCCCCGCCGGGAGTGGGCTCGGTCGTCGTTGGCTGGTCCGTCATCGGTTAGCCGAGCTCCCCGGGCTTCTTACCGAACCACTTGACGAAGATCTGCTCGTAGGTGCCGTCCGCCTTGGCCTCGGTGATCGCGTCGTTGATCGCCTTGAGCAGGACCGGGTCGGCGCCCTTCTTCAGGCCGACGCCGTACTGCTCGCCGGTGTCGAGGCTGGCGACCAGCTCGAACTTCTCCGCGATCTCGGGCTTCTTCAGCCAGGTCAGGACGACGGGAAGGTCCTGGACGATCACGTCGACCTGTCCGGACTGCAGGCCGAGCAATTCCTTGGGAGAGTCGGCGAACTCCTTCGGGTCCAGACCGTTCTTCTTGACGTAGTCGAGGCCGGTGGTCGAGGCCTGGGCGCCGAGCTTGAGGCCCTTGGCCTTGATCTCGTCAAGGGTCGCCACGCCGGCTCCCTTCTTGGCCAGCAGTGCCTGCGTGGCGTCGAAGTAGGGCTCGGAGAAGTCGATGTTGGCCTTGCGCTCCTCGGTGATCGTCATACCGGCGGCGGCCACGTCACACTTGCCCGCCGCCATCGCCGCGCCACTCTTGATGACGGCGAAGTCGATGTCGACGATCTCCTGCGTCAGGCCGAGCTTCTTGGCCGCCAGGTCGACGATGTCGACGTCAAAACCGACGACCTTTTCCCCCTCCTTGAACTGGAAGGGCTCGTAGGGCAGGTTGGTGCAGGTGGTCAGCTTGCCAGGGGTGATCACCTGCGGGCCGGCCGCGGCCGCGGGAGCGCTTGCCGAGGCACCATCGCTCGGGCTCGCGCTGGTGGTCTCGCCACCACCGCAGGCCGCAAGGCCGAGCGCACCGGCGACGACCATGGCGCCCACCGTGAGTGCACGACGGGAAACAAAACTCAGGCCCACAAAGGCCTCCTTACGGTCAAATGTCGCTTCTTTTATGGATACCTCAATGCAGGTCATGCTCCATCACCTGCATAATCGTGCAGATCACCGGTATGACACAATTCGGACAACAACCGTGTCAGGAGTCCCCCAATCCACACCCTGCTCCAGCCGCGGACCGGGATGCGAACACTTGCCGGATCGTCAACGCCGGCCGGGCCGGTCGTTGAACTTCGGGGTCCGACTCGGTTACGTTGCCCGATGTGCGCGCCCCCCTGATCCTGTTCACCGGTGTCGCTCTCGCCGTCACCGTCCTGTCCGGCTGCACCGCAGGGGAACCGGCCGCATCCGCCTCCCCCTCGGCCACCTCCACCCCGACCTACGAACTCCCGCCGCGCCCGGTTCGGCCGGGCGAGAGCCCCATCCGGGCCGCGCCGGTGACCGACGGCGACACCCGGTTCCAGGTGATCGGCCTGCAGAAGGGCCTGAGCGGCTTCTTCGGCAGCCACGCCGAGTGGCAGGCCAAGGGCCAGTACGTGGTCGTACGGATCCTCGTGGAGAACCCCGGGCGCACCAACTCCCGCTTCGACGCCAAGCGGCAGCAGCTCATCACCGCCGACGGCACCGTCCACACGATCGACCGGTTCGCGCAGGCCACCAAGCGCCAGCCGGACACCCTCCCGCTCGGCGCCCAGGTCAGGATCGAAATGGACCTGTGGTACGACATCCCCTCCGAGGCGCAGGTCTCCGCGATCAGGCTGTTCGGCGACCCGCCCCTCGGCGTGGGGGGCACCACCGACGGCGTGCGGGTGCCACTGTCCTGAGCCTCCCCGGCATGGGCGGGGCCCCCCCCCCCCCCCCGCGGGGGGCCCCCCCCCCCCCCGGGGGGGGCGCCGGCGGGCGGGGCCGCCGCCCCG
>NZ_JBEOZN010000123.1:0-25136 GCF_040298085.1 Streptosporangium sp. NPDC001681
TCATCGGCGAGGACATCACCAAGGTCCGAGCCGGGCGCCACCCGTGCCAGGCGCGGCACCCACACCTCACCCCCGCGCACCGCCACCTGCGGCTCACCCGACGCCAACACCCCCGGCAACGCCGACAACGCCGATTCCTCATCCACATCCACCAACACGAACCGGCCGGGATTCTCCGACTGCGCGCTGCGCACCAGACCCCACACCGCCGCCGCCGCGAGATCAGCCACCACCTCGCCGTCACCCGCCGCCACCGCACCCCTGGTCACCAACACCAGCCGGGAACCATGACACCGGTCATCGGCCAGCCACGCCTGCACCAGACCCAGCACCCGAGCGGTCGACTCGTGAACCGACTCCGTCATCTCCCCGGCCGGGTCCACGGCCACCTGCGTCAGCACCACCCCGGGTACCGGCCCCACCTCCACCAGCGACGACAGATCCATATGAACCGGAATTGAATCCCCATCCGGCCGCCACGCCGCAACGGCACCCAACGCCCCCAGACCCAGCACCGCCACCGGCACCCCACCGGCCACCGCATGCTCCGGCACCGCCGTCCACTCCACACGGAACAGCGCATCCCGCCCCAGCACCCGGCCGCCGGCGGTCGGCAGGTCATCGGCCGAGAAGGAACGCAGCACCAGCGACCGCGCCGACAACACCGGCTCCCCCGCCGCATCCACCGCCACCAGCGACACCCCGTCAGCGCCCGTCCTGGCCAGCCGCACCCGCAGCACCGACGCACCACCGGCGTGCAGGCACACCCCGCCCCAGGAGAACGGCAACCGGCCACCCTCGGCATCGTCCAGCCCGGCGAACGGCACCGCGTGCAACGCCGCATCCAGCAACGCCGGATGCACCCCGAAAAACCCCGCGTCAACCACCTGTCCGGGCAGGGCGACCTCCGCGAACACCGCACCGTCCGCACCTCGCCACGCCGCCCGCAACCCCCGAAACACCGGCCCGTAGCCCAGCCCGCCCTCGGCCAGCCGGTCATACAACCCGTCCAGCTCGATCGCCGACGCACCCCGTGGCGGCCACACCGCCGTATCGAACACCGCCGTATCGAAGTGCGTGCCGGCCCCGCCCACCCCGGCGATGTGATCACGGCTCGCCAGCACGCCGGCGGCGTGCCGTACCCACGCATCATGGTCGTCGGCCTCCACCGGCCGAGCGTGAATGCTCAGCTCCCGGCGGCCCGACCCGTCCGCAGGTCCCACCCGCACCTGCACCGCGACGGCGTCGTCCCCGCCCAGCACCAGCGGCGCGGTCAAGGTCAGTTCCTCCACCACGTCACAGCCGACCTGATCACCCGCCCGCACCGCCAGCTCAAGGAACCCGGTGCCGGGGAACACCACCATCCCGCCCACCATGTGGTCGGCCAGCCACGGATGCGACCTCGGCGACAACCTCCCGATCAGCAGCGCCTCATCGGAGTCGGCCAACCCCACGGCAGCCCCCAGCAGCGGGTGCCGGGCAGCCGTCAGGCCCGCCGCCGTCACGTCTGCCACCCGCGAGCCCGCGCCATCAGGCCAGAACCGCTCGCGCTGGAAGGCGTAGGTGGGCAGTTCCACCCGGCGGGCGCCGGGGAACACCGCATGCCAGTCCACCGACACCCCGCGCCCGTGCAGAGCGGCCAGCGCCGACATCACCGCGCGCTGCTCGTCCCGGTCCCTGCGCAGCGCCGGCACCAGCACCTCGTCCGGCTCCCACTCCGGCGTCGAGTCAGTGTCGCGCGGGCCCGGTTCGGCGGCCAGGGTGTCCTGGGCCATCGCGGTCAGCACCCCGTCCGGGCCCAGCTCCAGATAGGCCCGGACGCCCTGGGCGCGCAGGGTGCGCACCCCGTCGGCGAACCGGACCGCGCCACGCACCTGGTCCACCCAGTAATCCGGCGAGCACAACTGCTCGGCGGTGGCCGTCTCCCCGGTCACGTTCGACACCACCGGAATCCGCGGCGGGTGATAGGTCAGCCTGCCGGCCAGGGCCCGGAAGTCCGCCAGCATCGGATCCATCAGCGGCGAATGGAACGCGTGCGACACTCGCAACCGGCGGGTCTTGACCCCCCGCTCCGCCAGGACGGCGGCGATGTCGAGGACCGCCTGCTCGACCCCGGAGATCACCACCGAGGCCGGGCCGTTCACCGCCGCGACCGACACCTCGCCCCCGCGCCCGGCCAGCAACGGCTCGACGTCCTCCTCGGCGGCCTGCACCGCCACCATCGCCCCGCCGGACGGCAACGCCTGCATCAACCGCGCCCGGCCCGCCACCAACGCACACGCGTCCCCAAGCGACAGCACCCCGGCCACATGGGCCGCCGTGATCTCCCCGATCGAGTGCCCGGCCAGCACCTCCGGCCGCACCCCCCACGAGGAGACCAGCCGGAACAGCGCCGTCTCCACCGCGAACAACGCCGGCTGCGCCCACCCCGTCTGATCCAGGGCCTCCGCCTCGGCCGACCCCGGCTCGGCGAACAGCACCTCGCGCAGCGACCCGTCGAGCAGCGGATCCAGCTCGGCGATCACCTCGTTCAACGCCGTCGCGAACACCGGGAACCGGTCATACAGCTCCCGGCCCATCCCCGCCCGCTGACTACCCTGACCGGTGAACAACACCGCCGGCTTGGCCTGCCTGCCGCGGCCCTTGATCACTCCGGCGGCGGAGACACCGTCCGCCAGCGCCGCCAACCCCGCGCGCAGCTCGGCGCGATCGGCGGCGAGAACGCCCGCCCGATGCTCGAACGCCGACCGCGTCGTGGCCAGCGAGAACGCCACGTCGACCACGGCCGTCTCGGGCACACCGTCCAGGTGCGCGAGAAGGCTCGCCGCCTGAGCACGCAGCGCCTCCTCCGTCCGGCCCGACACCGGCACCGGCACCACGCCCGCGTCCGAGGGCGCCCGATCCTCCGCGGGCGCGTCCGCCTCGGCCTGCGGCGCCTCCTCCAGCACCACGTGGGCGTTGGTGCCACTGACCCCGAACGACGACACCCCCGCCCGGCGCGGCCGCCCGGTCTCCGGCCAGGACCGCTGCTCGGTCAGCAGCTCCAGCACGCCCGCGGACCAGTCCACCCGCGACGACGGCGCATCCACGTGCAACGTCTTCGGCAGCACCCCGTGCCGCATCGCCATGACCATCTTGATCACACCGGCCATGCCCGCCGCCGCCTGCGTGTGACCGATGTTCGACTTCACCGACCCCAGCAGCAAGGGCCGCTCCCGGTCCTCGCCGAACGTGGAGATCAACGCCTCGACCTCGATCGGGTCGCCCAGCGTCGTCCCCGTCCCGTGCCCCTCCACCACGTCGATGTCCGCCGTCGACAGCCGCGCGCCGGCCAGAGCCTCACGGATCACCCGCCGCTGCGACGGACCGTTCGGCGCGGTCAGACCGTTCGAAGCCCCGTCCTGGTTCACCGCCGAGCCACGGATGACCGCCAGCACCTGGTGCCCGTTACGCCGCGCGTCCGACAGGCGCTCCAGCACCAGCACGCCCACGCCCTCCGACCAGCCTGTGCCGTCGGCGCTGTCGGCGTACGCCCTGCATCGCCCGTTAGGCGACAGGCCACCCTGGCGGTTGAACTCGATGAAGGTGCTGGGCGTCGACATGACCGTCACTCCGCCCGCGAGCGCCAGGGTGCACTCGGCCATCCGCAGCGAGTGAGCGGCCCAGTGCAGCGCGACCAGGGACGACGAGCAGGCCGTGTCCACCGTCACCGCCGGGCCGACCAGTCCGAGCGTGTACGACAGCCGGCCGGACATCACGCTGTTCGCCGTGCCCGTGAGCCCGAAGGCGTCGATGTCGCGCGGCAGGCTGTCGCGGTAGTCCGGCGACATCGCGCCGACGAACACCCCGGTCTGGCTGCCCCGCAGTGCGATCGGGTCGATGCCCGCTCGCTCGACGGCCTCCCAGGAGGCTTCGAGCAGCAGCCGCTGCTGCGGATCCATGCCCAGCGCCTCCCGGGGGGAGATGCCGAAGAAGCCGGCGTCGAAGTCCGCCGCGTCACGCAGGAACCCACCGGACAACGACTGCGGGACGGCGGCGCCGTACTCGTCCCGAAGCCTGTCAAGGTCCCAGCCACGGTCGGCGGGCGGCTCGGATATCGGATCACCGCCCTCTGCGAGCAGGTGCCACAGGTCCTCCGGCGAGGACACACCGCCCGGGTACCGGCAGGTCATCCCGACGATCGCGATCGGCTCCAGGTGCTGTTCTTCAAGGTCGTGGACGCGTTGCCGGGTGCGCCGCAGATCCGCGGTCGCCCGCTTGAGGTATTCCCGGAGTTTCGCTTCGTTGTCCATATCAGCTCAACCCTTTTCGACGACCGGCACGAACTCATCAACTCGTCGGGCCTCGAATGCTTCGCAATCGAGTTCGGCGATCACAGCGCCACCGTGTGCGCCTCGCAGGCGGTCACCGGCGAGGCGCACGGACCCGCGCCTCGCGGGAAGGTACGGGCGGGGGCGAGGAGTCAGGGGGTTCGGCACCTTCGCAGGCACCGCACGCCGCGCCGTCCGGACTCACACCGTCGCGTCGAGTTCACAAGCTCCATCCACATCGGCCCAGTCTTGGCCCGGCGCTCCCTGAAAATCATTAGTAACTGCGGCCGCGGCGCCACCGTCCCGGCCGGTCACCTTCTTGGTGACGGCTCTACGGCGCGTCCCGGCGTGCGCGGAGACCGCACGGCCCGTGACTCTGGGGAAATGACCAGCGCGCGGGACCTTACGCTCGCGCAATGGCCGGTCAGCTTCACATCACATCAGAGTTGTCAGACTACGTTCACGAGATGTCGTCGCGGGAGGACGAGATCCTGCGTTCCCTGCGGGAGGAGACCGCGGCCCTGCCCGCGGGCAGGGCGATGCAGGTCACGGCCGAGGAGGGGCAACTGCTGGCACTGCTGGCCCGCCTCACCTGCGCGCGGACCGTGCTGGAGGTCGGTACCTTCACCGGCTACAGCACGCTCTGCCTGGCCCGTGCGGTCGCTCCCGGAGGCCGCGTCATCACCTGCGACATCACCGAGCGGTGGCCCCGGTTCGGAATGCCCCACTGGCACCGGGCCGGCGTGCTCGACCGGATCGACCTGCGGATCGGCGACGCGTCGGACACCCTTGCCGCGCTGCTGCTCGACGAGGGGCCGGGGTCGGTCGACTTCGTGTTCATCGACGCCGACAAACCGAACTATCCGAAGTACTACGAGGCCGGCCTCGCGCTGCTCAAGGACAACGGGCTCATCGTGGTGGACAACACCCTGTTCTTCGGCAAGGTCACCGACCCGGCGGCACAGGACGCGGACACCGACGCCATCCGCAGGTTCAACGCCCTCCTCCTGGAGGACCGCCGGGTGGACATCTCACTGCTGCCGATGGCGGACGGCATCACGCTGGTACGCAAGAAGGGCCCTGCGGAACCGCCCTGTTAGGCGACGGGCGAAGGACTGAGGACATCGGAAAGCCGGATCTCGGGCGAAGAGCCGAGGTCCGGCGCGATGAGGTCCATCGTGGTGGGCGGGTCCTGCGGCGTCGGGACGAGGTGGAGCCGTTGCAGGCCGCTGACGCCGGGGGCGGGCAGCCTCCCGAGGCACGGACAGGTCTCGCCGGTGAACCCGCTGAACCGGTAGGCGATCTCCATCATCCGGTTGCGGTCGGTCCGGCGGAAGTCGGCCACCAGGTGCGCGCCGGCGAGCGCGGCCTGGTCGACCAGCCAGCGCAGGATCACCGAGCCCGCGCCGAAGGACACGACCCGGCACGACGTGGCGAGCAGCTTCAGGTGCCACGCATGCGTGCCCAGCTCCAGCAGAACGACTCCGACCGCGCCGTGCGGCCCGAAACGATCGCTCAACGAGGTGACCAGGACGCGGTGCCGGGGGTCGTCGAGCAGCCGGACCAGTGTCTCCTGTGAGTAATGCACGCCGGTGGCGTTCATCTGGCTGGTGCGCAGGGTCAGCTCCTCGACGCGGGCGAGGTGCTCCACGGTCGCGTGCTCGATGCGCATCACCAGGTCGAGTGAGCGGATGAACTTCTCATCCGGACCGGTGAAGCCGGACTTCGCGGCCTGCCGCCGGAAACCGGCCTGGTACATCTCCCGCCGACGCCGGGCGTCCTCGGTCACCGTCTCCGGGCTGAACTCCGGCAGCCCGGCCAGCTCGGCGACCTGATCGGCGGAGTAGCACCGTACGTCGGGAAGATGGAATGCCACCTCGGCCCGCTCCGCGGCCTGGTCGTCCACGAACGCCATCGCGCCGTGGGCGAACCTCAGCTCCTCCGCGATGAGCCGGATCGAGCCGGACTTGGGCGACCAGCTGATGTGCGGCAGCACGAAGTACTCCGCGATGCCCAGCTCCTCAAGCTTCGCCCAGGCATGGTCATGATCGTTCTTGCTCGCGACAGCCTGCAGGATACCCCGGGAGTCGAGCACCTGGATGAGTTCACGTACGGACTCCGGCAGGCGGACCTCGTCATCCTCCAGCAGGGTCCCCTGCCATAGCGTGTTGTCCAGATCCCACACCAGACACTTCACCATCGCGGTCTTGTCGAGCACCTGTTCTCCTCGTCTCGGTCAGCGCGACTGCGCGACGGCGTGCTGGGCGAGAATGAGCTGGCAGATCTCAGTGCTGCCCTCGATGAGTTCCATGAGCTTCGCGTCCCGGTAGGCCCGCGCCACCACGTGGCCGTCCTGCGCCCCCGCCGACGCCAGCACCTGTACGGCCGCCGCCGCACCGCGTGCGGCCTCGGTCGAGCCGACGTACTTGGCCAGGACCGTGGCGATCACCATCTCCGGCGACCCCGCGTCCCAGCAACGGCTCGCGTGCTCGCAGACCCGTGTCGCCGCCTGCTCGGCCGCCATGAGCTCGGCGAGGTACCGGGCCACGAGTTGGTGCTCCGCCAGCGGCCGGCCGAACTGCCGACGGGTTCTCGCGTGCGAGCCTGCCGCGGAAAGGCAGGCCCGCAGAATCCCGACGCAGCCCCAGGCCACCGATATCCGGCCGTAGGCCAGAGCCGTGGTGACCAGTAGCTGGAGTTGCTGTCCGCCGCCGCCGAGCACGGCGCTCGCGGGCAGCCGGACGGCGTCGAGGCTGACGTCGGCGTGCCCGGCGGCCCGGCAGCCACTCGGGTTGGGCACCGGCCGGATGGTGACTCCCGGAGCGTCGGCGGGCACGACGACGGCGGCGCCGCCGTCCCCGTACCGTCCGAAGACGACGATCGAATCGGCGTAGCGGGCCACGGTGGTCCACGCCTTCTGCCCGTCGACCACCACCGTGTCGCCGTCGGCACGTATTGTGGTGGCCATCGCCGTCACATCGCTGCCGGCGTCACGTTCACTGAAGGCGACGGCGGCCAGCTCGCCGCCGGTCAGCCTGGGGAGGTACTCCCGCCGTTGGCGGGCGTCACCAAGCCGTTGGATCGTCCACGCCGCCATTCCCTGTGACGTCATCACGCTGCGCAGGGAACTGCACAGGCTGCCCACGTGTGCGGTGAAAGCGCCGTTGTCCGAGCTGCCCGCGCCGATGCCGCCGTATTCGACCGGCACCTCGGCGCACAGCAGGCTCTGCTTGCCAAGGGTCCGGAGCATCTCCACGGGGAGGACACCGGCAAGGTCCCATGCCGCGGCCTGGTCTCCGACCAGGTGCGTGACCTCTTCGCACGCGTCGGCGCGCCACTCAGGCATGGTCCGCCACCGGTGTGTCAAGCAGCCGCAGGACGAGGGACGTCATCCGCTCGACAGTGCGGAAGTTGTCGAGTTTCAGGTCCTCCCCGATGATGGCGATGCCGTACGCCTGCTCCAGGTAGACGACCAGTTCCATGGCGAACATCGAGTTGACGAGCCCGGAGGCGAACAGATCCTTGTCGACGGCGACGTCCGTCTTGATCCGCTCCTCGAGGAACTCGTGGATCCGCTGCTGGACGGTGTCGGGGGTCGGCTGAACCGTCTCTTCTGATTTCGTGTTCACGAGAGCACCTTCTCGTAGTCGTAGAAGCCTTTACCTGACTTGCGTCCGAGGTGTCCTGCGGCCACCTTCTCCAGGAGCAGCTCACAGGGCTGGAAGCTCGCGTCGCCAGTGCGCTCCCACAGCATTCGCAGCGCGTCGGCCAGGTTGTCCAGTCCGATCAGGTCGGCCGTGCGCAGGGGTCCGGTGGGATGCCCGAGGCAGCCTCGCATCAGGTCGTCGACCGACTCGGCGGTGGCCACGCCGGCCGCGACGATCCGCGCCGCCTCGTTGATCATGGGGTGAAGGAGCCTGCTCGTGACGAACCCCGGGGCGTCCCGAACGACGATCCCGCGGCGCCCCATCCGCGCCAGCAGCTCGGTGACCGCGGTCATGGTATCATCGCTCGTCTGGTCGCCCCTGATCACCTCCACCATCGTGATCAGGTAGGCCGGGTTCATGAAATGGATGCCGACCAGCTCATGCGGGCGGTCGGTGAATCTCCCCAGCTCCCCTATCGGGATGCCCGAGGTGTTGGAGACCAACGGTGTGCCGGTCTTGACCAGCCTCGACACCTCGCCCAGCACTTTCGCCTTGATCTCGGTGCCCTCGGTGACCGCCTCGATGACCGCGGTGGTGTCGGCGATGGCCTCAAGCTCCATGGTCGTCGTCAGACCGGCCGCCGGACGCTCTGCCGGCACCGCGCCCATGAGCCGTGCGTGCCGGAGCTGGAGGTCGATGCGGCGCCGGGCGTCGGCGAGCTTGTCCTCCGACACGTCGACGAGCACGACCGGGATACCGTGGCCGATCGCCACGACGGCGATCCCCGTGCCCATCACCCCGGCACCCACGACTCCCAGACGAGCACCTTCCACTTCACTCATCCCTGAGCCTCACATAACGGTTGGAGTTTGCCCGTCCCTGTGCTTCACGGATCGCTTCTCCTGATACGCCCTGGCACAGGGACGGTCGTAAGGACAGGACGCATGAGAACTCCGGTGAGCTCACCAGCTCGATGCGAGGATGAGGTCTCCGAATTCCCGCTCGCGCGAGGCGTTCTGGAGATCGGACTCCACCATCATGTGCATGAGTTGCTCGAAGCCGACGGTCGGCTCCCAGCCGAGTTCGGCTCTGGCGCGACTTGGATCGGCGCAGAGGGTCTCCACCTCGGCGGGACGCACAAGCCCCGGGTCGATGACGACGTGGTCCCGCCAATTCAGTCCGACGTACTCGAAGGCCATCCGTACGGCGTCATGCACCGAGTGCATGCAGCCGGTGCCCACGACATAGTCGGTGGGCTCGTCCCGCTGCAGCATGAGATGCATCGCGCGGACATAATCGCCGGCGAACCCCCAGTCGCGGACCGCGTCGAGATTACCGAGATACAACTTGTCCTGCAGGCCGAGTTTGATCTGGGCGACACCGAGGGAGATCTTTCGCGTCACGAATTCCGCGCCCCGGCGCGGCGACTCGTGGTTGAACAGAATGCCGGAGACGCCGTACATGTTGAACGACTCACGGTAGTTCCGGGTGATGAAATGGCCATATGTCTTCGCCACCCCATAGGGGCTGCGCGGGTGGAAGATCGTCGTCTCGTGTTGCGGACTTTCCACGACCTTGCCGAACATCTCCGAGGACGATGCCTGGTAGAAGCGGATCTGACCACTGCTGTCGGTGCGGGACTTGTCCAGCCCGCACACCAGGCGGATCGCCTCCAGCGTCCGGAGCACGCCCATCCCGTTGACCTCGGCGGTCAGCTCGGCCTGCTGCCAGGACATCGGGACGAAGGAGATGGCGGCGAGGTTGTACACCTCGTCGGGCTGCACCTTGTCCACCGCCGTGACCAGGCTCCCCTGGTCCAGCAGGTCACCGTTGACGAACGACAGGTCGCTGACAAGGCGACTGATGCGGGACTTTCGGGGATTGGCCTGACCTCTGATCAGTCCCCAGACCTGGTATCCCAGGGACAGCAGATGCTCAGCCAGATAGGAACCGTCTTGGCCGGTGATACCGGTGATCAGCGCGCGCCTGGACATGCACTTTCCTTTCAGCACCGCGGACGAGTAATCCGATCGGACACCATCGCGACCGCGAAGGCGCTGACGGTGCGCCCACGGTGGGAATCGAGTCGGCCCAGGGCCGACAGCCCGCGAACGCTACTCATCGACCCAGCCGTGCGTCTGAGCGAGTTCGACGAGGCATTTGCGGACGCTCAGGATCTGCTCCGCCGTCATCGTCGGCACGGCCGCGAGCACGGCTTCTGTGATCTCCCGCGTCAAGTCCTTGACGGACAGCACGTCGCAAAAGCCGGCGTCGTTGCCCTGACGATCGGGTGTGGAGGTGGCCGGCTCCCGTGACGCCGTCACGATCGACGCGGGTGTCGGTGTGGGCCTCGGTATGGAGGACAGCGGGAAATTCAGCCCGCCGGGCCGGTCGAGCACGCGGACCCGGGACGCCTTCAGACCCTTGCCACCGTTCTCGACCAGGAATTCGACCCGCGTGTCGACCGAGATGAGACGCTTGTCGCCATCAAGGTCGTTGACATGCATGAAAACGTCTTCGCCGCCCGGGTCCGGGGCGATGAAACCGAACCCGCGGAATTCGTCGAAGCTGATGACCTTACCCGTTACCATGACCACACCTCACGAGAACCACGCTCCTCGAAATGAGGAGCCCTGCCAGGAGAACCACCCGTCGCGACCACCCAGGATTCGCCCACGGCTTAGCCGAGAATTGAATATCCGGCGACACGACACATAGGATCCCGCTCGTTTCGGGAACCGGCCGACTACATTTACTCGGCTATTTTGGTGCGTTCGGACCACTGGAATACCGGGAGATTCTCCCCCTCGATCACCAGAAACTCACCGTTGTGCACGAAGTGCTCATACCCCGAGCCGAGAAGAATCTTCACCTTCTCGTTCGGATTGTCCGTCCGTCGAACGTGATCGCGAGTGAACAAACGCTCCGGCCCACCGGCGAGCACAATTTTTGCACTGGTCACGATGACACCTCCCTTACGATGGCGGTCCTTTGGAGAACGTGATCGGGATCGGCGGCGACTTTCCGTCGAAACCGGCCGGGACCATTCGGTCTAGGCTGCACCGGAATCGCTATACCAGAATAAGATGAATATCACGGAGCAATCGAGTCAGGCCATCGGATCAATGACCCTCCATACCGGCGCCGCCGGTCGCTCCGAACACTGGTCTTTCCACTGGTTTCCGGCCGCTCAACTACGCGGTCAGTCAGATCACCGCGCGACCGCCGGCCCATTAAATGGACTTATTTCACGAATTCAGGCAGGACCCGGGGCGGCCAGGAGCCGAGCCGGAAGATGCCCATGGAGTATGCCTTGGAGACCAGGGCCGGGCGGTTGCTGGCCTTCAGCTTTCGCAGCAGCGTCGTCACGTGGTATTCCACACCGCCGCGGCTGAGGTACAGCATCGACGCGAGCTGCACGGTCGACACTCCCGCCGCCACCCCTTCGATGACGCGCGCTTCCATGCTGCTCAGCAGCCTCTTTCGCCCGGTCAGCAGGTCGTCGCGCTGCTCCCGATCGGATCGCACCAGCACCATGATGCTCTCGACGTAGCCGGCCTCGTCGTGAAGCGCGATCCCGGTCAGCTCACCGCCGAGCACGGTGTGGTCCGGCCGTACGGCGATCATGCGCTCTTCGAAGCGGGCGCGCTGGTGATCCGTCAGACGGGCGAACTGCTGTCCCATCTTGTCGCGGACGCTCGGGTGCAGCAGCTCGCAGAACGCCCGCCCACGAATGTCCGCCAGGGAACGTCCGAACTGCCGAGTAAATTCGAGATTCGCCTCGATTACTCTGGTCGCGTGGTCGAGATTCGCCACGCAAATCCCTGACTGGTCGAAAAACGAACGGTATTGATCTATGCTGTCAGTGGGTTGACCGACCAGGAAAAACTCTTCTTCCTCATCGACCAGGGCGGCTCCGGCATCAATGCTCATCTGATGACCATCCCTCTCCTCCGGTAGACCAGGCGATGCTCCGGTAACTTCGAAGTAACGGCTGAATCCACTTATTAGTATGATATTAACCAAACGGAAAGCGAGTCAACACAAGCCAACTACAGTCCGTGAAAGACTGTGGTACGCAAGGCGGTTGGTTCGGAGCTTGCGGTGCGGCCCCCCGGTCGCGTTCGGTACCGAACTCCGCGTGCTTCATAAGACGGTTCGCGCCCCGCTCCGAGAGCGTTCCCTGAATCGAGACGCACGGTTCCACGTTGACAGACGGCACCGTGGCAGGTCGTCCAAAAACGGTGAATCGCGATACAGGTCGCGCCGGGCCGGCGAACGGCGACGCCCGTCGTCACCGGGCGGTTCCCTTATGGACGCGCCGTCAAATAAAATATAGCCGCATGGCCTTTGCGCGGCCTATTCGCCCGCGTTCCGCGCGCTCAACTCTTCGACGAGCGCCGCCCGGCCGTTCACCCCGAGCCTGCGATAGGTGCTCGTCAGACTTTTTTCGACGGCGCGGCGGGTTATGCCAAGGGAATCGGCGATCTGCTGGTTCGTCCAGCCCTGCAGCACGAAGGCGACGACCGTCTCCTCGGCCTTGGTCAGTTCACCGCGTTCCGGCGCGGCCAGCCGCAGCGCCGGGCCGTTCGATTCCGAGTCCTCGTCGCCCTCGGCCCATGAAACGCCGCGTTCCTGGGCGACCCGCCTGCCCTCGGAGATGAAATACTCCGCGTCGCCGGAACCTGTTTCGGCAAGCCTTCTGCCGAGAATCGTGAGCGTCCGGGACAGCTCGATCCGATCCTCCGAACAACGAAGCGTGTCAACGGCCTGCCGGAGGAGATCGACGCCCTCCCCACCCGGGGTGATCGTGCCACGCAGCCGCAGCGCGCGACCGTATGCCGCGGGTGCGCCCCATGCCCGCGCGAAGGCGTGCTCCTCGTCGGCCAGCTCGGCCGCCGCCTGCGCGCGCCCGAGCCGGTGGTTCATCGCCGCAGCCCACACACGCCAGGGGTACAGCGCCGTGTTCGTCCATCCGCAGCGCGACAACTGCTTGCCACTGTCGAGGAACCTGTCCAGCGCGGCGGGCAGATCGCCGCGCACCGCGTCCAGCATCCCCCGCACCATGCGATGCGCCACGACCACGCGGAGGTCGCCGCTCTCCGGACTCGTACGGATCACTCGCTCGCCCAGCTCGACGTCCCACGTCTCGAGCGCGACCATGGCGAGCGTCCAGATGGACAGCGTCGTCGCCTCCGGCCAGGCCGGGTCGGCGTTGTCGACCACGCTCAACGCGGCGCTCTTGGCCTGGGCCAGATGCCCGGACGCGCGAAGGATCGCGCTCCGCCCCGCGTTGACCAGCGCGATGACTCCATCGAGTGCCTGGCGCTGAGCCTGGTCCCGCACCGCGTCCAGCCACTGGGCCACCGGTGCCGCCGCGTCGGCGAGGACAAGGGCCGGAACCAGCAGCGGGAGGGCGGTGTAGGCGTGCCCGGCGCGCGGCGGCTCTCGCTCCAGAATCCGGGTGGCCAGCGAGGAGATCTCACCGGCCGTGACACCGCCGGTCACGGCCGCCGCGTACGCGAGCACGGCCAGCAGCTCGCGCCCGGCGCCGGTGGAGACCGGCGCGTCCGCGCCGAACCCCCGCAGCCGGTCGGCCATCGTGCCGAGATGCGCGGCGTCCTGAAGGTGGAGATAGCGGGTACGGGCTTCCAGCCGCAGGCCGAGATCCCCCCGGGCGTACCCCGGTCCAAGGTCGTGGAGCCGGCACGCCACGTCCTGGACGAGCGCGCCCAACGACGGGTTGACCGCGCCGAGCGCGGGCGGGATCCACAGTGCCGCCGCCGCGCGTTCCGCCGCCGAGGTGAGCATCGGCACGGCCTGCGCGATGTGAGTGACCGAGGAGGCGAGGTCGACCCCCCGCTCGGCGGCGGCCAGGTCGACCAGGCGCCGGCCCCGAGCCTCACTGTCGGGCGGGCAGTGCAGCAGCGCGTGCCGGAGGTAGCGGACCGCCTCCCTCGCGGAACCGCGTTCGAGCGCGGCGCCGGCGGCCGCGCGCAGGGTGTCGATCTCCCACGGCTCGTACCCGGAGGTGACCAGCAGGAGCTGGTCGGCGACGTGCTCGGCGGGGTGCCCGGCATTGTGCAGCAGCGCCGCCGCCCGGCGGTGCATCAGCGCTCGCGTGTTGACGCTCATCGCCGATTCGATGCCGTACCGCACGCTCTGGTGGACGAATTGCGGGGACTCTCCGTCGGCGAGCAGGCCGAGGCGGTCCAGGGTCTGTATCGCGGACTTGTAGTCGATGCTGTCCAGGCCGGCGAGCTCGCTGATGAGCTCTGGCTCCGCCAGGTCTCCGAGCACGACCATCGCCCGCGCGAGATCCTGGACGATCGCGGGCTGGATGCCGAGGCAGAACATGCGCCGGTCGCGCAGGAACGGCTGGCTCGCGGCGCGAACCTCACCGGCCTGCGGCGATACGGGCTGGAAGCCGGCCGTGCGCAGTCCGCGAAGCGCCGCGACCAGTGAAGCGGGGTTCCCGCCGGACACCTCGTGGCAGGCCCGGGCGAAGTCGGGATCGCAGGCCTCGCCGAACTGCTCGCTGATCAACTGGCGCACGCCCTCCGTTGACAGCGGCATCGGATACAGCGTGCGAGCCGCCGAGGCGGCGATCTCCCTGAGCAGCGTGTGGTCGGAGGCCTCGCATTCCTCCGAGAAGGCTCCGGCGACCAGAACTCGCGCGCCGTCCAGACGCTTGGCGAGGTAGGCCAGCCAGCGCAGGGACGGCGCGTCCACCCACTGGAGGTCGTCGACCACGATCAGCAGGGTTTTGTCCTTGCTCAGATTGACGATCAGCGAGTTCAGCCCCTGCAGGATCGCCTCTTGTCCGAGCGACCGCTGCGGGCCGATGGACCACGCCCCGCCGAGGAACATCCCCCGCACCACGCTCGCCGCACCCCGGAAGCAGGCCGCCCAGCGGGCCTCCGGCACTTCGGCCACGAGCGGCTCCAGCAACTGCTGGGCGATGCCGAACGTGAAGTCCTGTTCGAGTAGCGTGCCGCTGGCGCGCAGGACCCGCGCGTGCGGGGCGGCCGCGTCGGCGAGGGAGCGCAGCAGGACCGACTTGCCGACGCCGGGCGAACCTATGACCGCCATCATGGATCCGTCGCCCGCCTCGGCCGCGCGGACCGCCTGCTCCGCCCGAGCCAACTCTTTTCCGCGTTCCAGCAGCATGGGATCAATCCCCCATGTTCCGCGGTGCCGGGGCCAGGAGCGGGGCGAGCTCGTTACGGCTGGTGACGGCGAGCTTGCGGTAGATCCCGGTCAGCCGCAGCTCCACGGTTCGGACGCTCACCGACAGGATGCTCGCGATGTAGGCGTTCGAGCGGCCCGCGGCGGCCAGCCCGGCGATTCGTTCCTCTTGGGCGGTCAGCAGGTGCCTCGTCTCGTTCGGCGTCGGCGCTCGTTCCTCGACGGCCTTCTCGGTGAGTCCACCGGAAGGCATGGGGATCTTCCTCGTGGCCTCCTCCAACAGGTTCAGTGCCCCGGGATGCTCCCCCGACGCCATGATCAGCTCGGCCGACGCCCTCGCGTAGGAGTCGCGCGACACCGAGTCCCGCAGGATCCGAACGGCGCGTTCGAGTTCGCTCATGGCCTCGGCACCGCTCAGCACACGCGACGCGCCCAGATGCGCCAACCCCAGCGTGCTGGGGGCACCCCAGTCCCGCGCTCGCTCCACCGTCTCCATCGCCAGTTGCCTGGCCGCCTCGGTGTTCCCGCACGCGCTGTGCGCCGCGACGGCCACCGATCGCCAGGACAGCACCGCGGGATTCGTCCACCCTCTGGCCAGCACGAGACGTCCGCACTCGTTGATGTCGCGCAGCGCGGCCTCCGGATCGGCCAGTTCCATGCGCACCTTGGCACGCGCGTACAGCAGCGTCCCCCAGGCCGCGCCCTGATCCGCCCCTGAGGGCAACTCCTGAGCCAGCACCTGCTCCGCCTTTTCCACGGACTGGCCGGCGAGGTGCAGGCGCGCCTCCATCGCGACGAAGTAGGGAACCACTCGCGGGTGCCACGAGGTGAGCGGCAGCTCCGCCCGTGCCGCCTCGAAGTCACCCATCGCCTGCCCGAGGTTGCCCCGCCGCATTTCACATCGGCTGCGCTGGATCAGCGCCAGCGCGGCCGGTACCCGTGCGCCACAGCGTCGGGCGTCGGCCAGGACCTCGTCCAGCCCGATCACCGCCTCGGCCACCTCGTCGGCGAAGAACAGCGTCTTGGCGGCGTAAATCCTCGGACCGAACGGCTGGTCCTCCCCTTTGAGCTGGAAGGCCGTCCTGGCCAGTTCCCGCGCCCGGGACATGCGCTCACCGCGGACAGCCAGCATCCAGGCCGCGATACCCGCCTGCACCGGATCTCCCGACCGGTCGGGCGGGTCCGGGAACGACGGCACGGGCAGCACCGGGTCGCTCGTGCAGTCGTTCTGCGCCAGCCAGCCGATGGCCGCCAGCGACCCAACGTCCGCTGCGTCCCCCTCTCGCCGTGCGTAAGCCGTCGCGACGGCGCGATACGCGGCGGACGTGTCGCCCCTGGAGTTGAGCAGATCGGCCGCCCGTACGAGCACCGCGACCGGCACCTCGGGCCCGCTGTTCAGCAGCACCTGCTGTAATCGCCGGTCACTCGTCGCCGGGCTGTGGCCCACCTCCGTCATCGCGAGCTCGATGAGCAGCCGCTGCCGCTGCTCGTCTCCCACCGGCTCCCGCAGCGCGCGGCCGAGCAGGGCGGCGGCACCCTCGTGATCATCATGGAGACGTCGCCGCCGGGCCACCCGGCGCAATAGGTCCACCACCCATTCGGCGCCGACCGGCCGGGCATTGAGCAGCAACCGGGCCAGCCGGTCCTCCGGAATCACCGCCCGGTACCCGAGCTCGACGGAGCGCGTCGCCAGCGCCTGCCGCTCCCCGACGTCCATCCCGGCCAGCGCCATCTCGGCGATGAGCGGGCTGACCGGCCGCGGATCCTCCCCGCCGGTCACCAGCCCCAGTCGTACGAGGACGGACAGCGCCTGCTCGGGAAACATCGTCTTCGGTGACGCCAGGGACGTGAGCAGGTCGAAACCGAGGCCGTTCTCGCAAACCGCCATCACCCGGAGCAGCGCGAGGGCGTCCTCGGGCAGGCGGGACAGGGACTCCGCCACCCGGTCGCCGCTCACCTCGGCGGCCCGCTCCAGCAAGACCGGGACGTACCGCGCGACAGGCGGCAGGGAGGCGTGCGCGAAATGGTCGAGTACGGCGAGCAGGGCCGCCGGGCTGCCCCCCGTGGCCTCGGTGGCGGCGGTCACGAACGCTCCGTCGACGGGCCCGGCGTACCGGGAGACGATCACTTGCCGGACCCCGCGCTCCCTCAGCGGCGGCACATGGATCACGCTGTGGGGCACCGGTCCGGGCTCGGTGGCCGATCCGGTGGCGCCGCCTTCGCCTTCGCCGAGAGCCCTGGCCTGAACCAGGAGTATCGGAATGCCTCGCAGCCGATGTGTCATGGCCGCCAGCCATGCCTTCGATTCCTCGTCCGCCCACTGGGCGTCGTCCAGGGCGATCAGCAGCGGATGCTTTCGGGCGAGCGCCACGAACTCCCCGCACAGCGCCGGGATCAAGGTCTCGGCCGGCTGGTCTTCCACCCACAACCGCCGCGCGAAGGCCAGATATCCGGTGCCGGCCAGCCCGGAGGTGATCTGTGAGACGACGCCGTAGCGGAGATCGGCCTCAGCGGGCGAGCAGCGGGCGAGGACGGCCAGTAATCCGGCCTCCCGGGCACGTGCGACAGTCGCCCTGAGCAGGGCGCTCCTTCCCGTACCCGGCTCTCCGAGCACGGTCACCATGCTCGACCGGCCGAACTGAAGCTCGGTCACCTGCCTGCCCAGCCGGCGTACCTGCCCCTCCCGCTCGGCCAGGAACTCCGGTGCGGCGTCTCTCCAGCGGGCGCCCGGCTCCGGGACGCTCACCGACCACCTGGGGGTCGGCCACCAGGTGCTCGACACCGGCTCGCCCGTGGTCGACGAGACCGCTTCGGAACCCCCGCCGGAGTCCGCCGTGACACGGGAACGGGCCGAAGGCCGCCGGCGATCGACGCCGCCACCAAGGTTGGAGAGCTCGGCCACGACCGCATCGGCGCCACGGGCGGGCAGAAGGATCGCGCCCCTCAGCCCGACCGGCCCGGTCGTGGCCCCGGTTCCGACTCTGTGTCCAGTTCCGCTGGGCATTCGCACCTCAAATCGACGATGCATGCGCCTGAGCTCAAGCACCCCAATCGCCTATTGAGCAGACCCTAGTCATCTCCATGTTTGTTTGCAAGCGTTTGGCGTTGGTTTGCCTGTGATTGCCTTTATTTATCTGTGATCCTTCCTCTGACCGCTTCTGTCGTCGTGCCGACGGATGCGACATGAAGCTGATGATCCGTTGAACGGCCGCTCACAACCGGCTGCTCAGCTACCACCCGATGCTGCGACTTCACTCGGAAAGCAGGTGCGAGACCGGATCATCGAGGCACTTCGCGCCGGTCATCACGAGAGGGTGCCGACGGCCTGCTCACAACGGGATGTTGGTGTGGCGGCCTCGGCGTGCCGGAGCGGCGGCCAGCGCCTCGCCGAGCCGTAGCCGGGTCCACGCCGGGTCGATCACCTCGTCGACGACGCCGATGCTCACCGCCCTGGCCACGCCCCCCGCGATCCTTTCGTGCTCCGCGGCCAGGCGGGACAGCACTTCCTCGCGCTCGCCCTGTGCCGCGGCGGCGAGCTTCTTGCGGTGCAGGATCTCCACCGCCGCCTTCGCCCCCATGATCGCCACCTCGGCCTCCGGCCAGGCGAGTACGGCGGTGGCGCCGAGAGACCGGGAGTTCATCGCGATGTAGGCGCCACCGTAGGACTTGCGCGTGACCAGCGTGATCCGCGGAACGCTGGCCTCGGCGAACGCGTGCAGCAGCTTCGCGCCTCGGCGGACCACGCCCTCCCACTCCTGCCCGACGCCGGGCAGGTAACCGGGGACGTCGACCAGCACGAGCAGGGGCACGCCGAACGAGTCGCACATCCGGACGAACCTGGATGTCTTATCCGAAGACAGCGAGTCGAGGCAACCGCCCTTGCGCAGCGGGTTGTTCGCGATCACCCCTACCGTCCGTCCGGCGAGCCTGCCGAACCCGGTCACCATGTTCGGCGCCCACCTGGGCTGCAACTCGACGAATCCCGACTCCCCGTTCTCCTCGTCCAGAATCGCCTTGACCAGCGGGCGCACATCGTAAGCGCGCCGGGGCGAGTCGGGGAGCAGGTGGCGCAGCGGCTTTTCCCCGCGCACCGAATCCACGTCGACGAATCCCGGCTTCGCCAGCAGCGTGACGATCTGGCGGGCGCGGGCGAAGGCCGCCTCCTCGGATTCCGTGCAGATGTGGGCCACTCCGGACTTCCGGCCGTGCGCGTCCGGCCCGCCCAGGCTCTCCATGTCGATCTGCTCTCCGGTGACCGACCGGACGACGTCCGGACCGGTGACGAAGACGCGGGCGGCATCAGACATGATCACGATGTCGGTCAGCGCCGGCCCGTAGGCCGCGCCGCCCGCCGCGGGGCCGAGCACAACGGACAGTTGCGGGATCTCACCCGAGGCACGGACCATCGCGGCGAACATCTCCCCGATCCCGTGCATCGCCGACACGCCTTCGTTGAGCTTCGCGCCACCGGAGTGCCACACGCCGATCACCGGACAGCGTTCGTGTATCGCGAGATCAATGGCATTGACGATCAGCGGGCACTCGTCGACCCCGATCGCGCCGCCCTTCAGCGTGGCGTCGGTGCAGTAGACCACCACTCTCGCACCGTTGACCCGCCCGTAGGCGACCACCACCCCCACGCCCGCACGCCGGTGGATGATCTCAAGTGAGTCGGGATCCAGCAGCCGTGACATCCGAACCATCGGGTCACGGTAGTCAAGATTCGGCTCGGCTCGGTCCACCACGGCCAATGTGGGAAATGTCATCACTCACCCCTGCGAATCGCCCGTTGTCCGAGCCGCAAGTGAACCAGGAGCGGTGTCGAGAAAACCCTAGTTCTGGCTGCCCGTCCCGGAACGGCCGGCGCCCACGCCCCCTCCGCGCGTGCGCCGCGACACCCGATCGGCCCGGGAAGGCCTCGCGTCAGCGCAGCCGGCGCAGCCCTTCGTGCACACGCATGATCAACTCAACCGACGGCTGACCGTCGACCTCTGCGACAGGGTGCGCCCTGAGCAGGTTCCAGCCGATCGCGTCGCTGATCAGAACGAGGACCACCCCGATCGGCAACCTGAGGCGACCCGCGATCTCGATCACGGCCATGGGCTCCTGACACATGCCGAAGAGCCAGCGATATTCCTGGGGCAGCGCGGGATCGTCGGCTCTCCAGGCGCCCTCGGGCGTCACCGAGATCAGCGAGTCGATGCGCAGCAGCTCGTTACCGCGGGTACGCCCCCCGGTGAGAACGTACGGCCGCGCCTTGACCGGCAGCGAGTCCTGCGGGTGCTGCACGAGATACGGCCCCGGCAGGCCCTGGTCCGTTACCGGCGCGGGGCCCGCATCCGGCACGGGGCCCGTATCCGGAAAGATCCCGGCGCCGTGGTGACCGTCGCCGTGGTGACCGTCGCCGTCGAACCGCGGCTCCGGTGGATCACCGCGTGTCTCTTCCTGCGTGACGTCGACGTCGGTGGCGTCGACATCCCGTGCGTCATCGTCCGCGCTGTCCTCAATGGGCTTGGGCAGGAACTGGTGCTCGGCCCAGGTCTTGTAGTCACCCCAGCCGCCGAAGGCGAGAGGGTGGTACTTCGGTCCGTCGGCGTCTCGCCGTTGTCGCCTCTTGCGGGACATCGCGGGGGTCACCTGCTCTCGAAAGATCGTCCGATATCAGATCGAGACCGATATCGAGATCGCGCGATGGTAGGAGGTGAGCATGTTTCCGAGCTCACCGCCATCCCCGACCCCCGCGGCTTTGTCGCGCGGTCGTTGCCACCGCGAAGGTCTGCTGATTGTCTCCGTCGATTCCTAGGCATTTGCGCAGTGTTCAGCGAATCTCATGACGAGTAGGAACGCTTCATGCACCGGCGGGCCGTGCGCGACGGCATCGCCGGTCAGTTCCTGATCGTACGTCGATCGAGCCGGCCCGGCCTGCGATGTCACCCGGCCGGCGTGATCCGGCCCGCTTTGCCGAGCGCGTCCAGTGCCCACCCCAGGTCCGTTCGGCCACTCACGTCCAGCTTGCGGAAGATGCTGGTCAGATGGATCTCGACAGTGCGCACCGCGATGCGCAGGGTGTGGGCGATCTCTCGGTTGGTGGCACCGGTCGCCGCGAGTTCCGCGACGCGTCGCTCTCCCACGGTCAGCACATCCTTGACCCCGTCGGCCCCCTGGTACATCCAGCCGCCCGCGGCGACAAGCCGGTCGCGCGCCTTCACGGCCAGCGCGCGAAACCCGCACCGCACCGACAGATACACGGCCCGGCGGAAATGCCCACGGGCACCCTCGCGATCGTCCATCCGCAGCAGCGCCTCGCCGAGCAGGCTTTCGGCCCGAACCAGATACCAGCGCGCCTGGGTGCTCGCCAGCGTCTCCGCCGTCTCGGTGAGCATCTCCACCCCGTCGCTCCCTTCAGTGATCGCCCCCCTCGCCAGCAGAGCGAATCCCCGAGCGGATGCGCTCCCCCAGGCCGCGGCGAGTCGCTCACCGTGCTCGACGAGCTCCTCCGCCTCGTTCCGGCGGCCCAGGTCGGCGAGCAGACAGGCCGCGTCCAGCCACCACGGCGCGAATATCGGATTCCTGATACCGGACTTGGCAAGCAGCGCGCCACAGGCGGTCAGTGACGACAGCGCGCCTTCGTGGTCACCTCGCGACTCCGCCAGGTACGACCTCGTCATCAGCACCCGTGGATGGTCAAGGAGGGACTCCTCCAAGTCCGGCGAGGTCATCTGGCTGAGCACGAAAGCGGCCTGGTCGAGGTCGCCTCGCTGGGCGAGCACCGCCGCCAGGACCGTCCGTGGCTCCGTGACGCTTTTCGACCACGACCACTCGTCCGCCAGCTCGACGGCTCTTGTCGCGTCCACCAGGGCCCCGTCGAGGTCGCCCGCCTCGCTCAGGATCCACGACCGCGTGGACAAGACCATCGCCCGGCCCCAGGCGTCCCCGTGCTCCGCGCCACGCGCGATCACCCGGTTCATGGCCTGAACTGCTTCCTCAACCTCGTCAGCGAGCGAGAGTACGTACGCGGCGGCGCCGAATGCCCAGCTACCGGGAGCTTCATCCGCACCGCTCAGCGCCTGGCGGGCCGGCACCAGGCAGGTTTGGGACGAGGCACCGGACATCGCGGAGATCATCGATCGCACGGCGAGCAACTCGCGCTCGCTCACGGCGTGCGCCTCCGGTATCGGCATCGCCATCGCCCGCTCGGAGATCACCCTGGCGGTGGACCGGCGGCTCCATCCGATCAGCAGCAGCGCCGACTCGACCAGCGTCCGCAGCTCATGGTCGTCGGCGACCACGCCGTCGAGTTCCGCCAGGATGCCGTTCAATATCGAGACCGCCTCCGACTCCTTGCCGAGGGGCGGCGCGACCTTGGCCAGCTGGACCGCGAGGCGCGCCCTCCCCCGTACGTCACCGGTACCCTCGATCCCGCCACGGAGCATCGCGTACGCTCCCGACGGATCGTCATGTCCGATCAGCCGCGCGAAGTCGGCCTGCGCGTCGATGTCGGCGGGATCGGCCACGACCATACGGCCCAGGTAGCGCGCCGCCACCCCCAGTGACCCGTCCCGCTCGGCATGACGCGCCGCCTCACGGAGCACATCCCGCATCCAGGGCTCGGGAAGCCCGGGCAGCAGCACCAACTGCGCACTGATCTCCTCGGCCGGTCGGCCGCCGTCGTTGAGCAGCCGGGCGGCCAGCTCCCGCCACCGATCGAGCGTGGTGGCCGGCATGCCGCTCAGCACCATGGCGCGTACATGATCGTCGTTCAACTCCGCCAGGTCGGTGTCGATGATCTCCTCGTCACGCAGGATGTCGATCACGGCGTCCACCAGCGGCTCCGAGACCCCGGACAGCATGCCCACCAGTTCCGCGTCGGCCTGCCCCAGCACGGCGAGGGCCTCCACGACCTTGCGCACGTACTCGGGCTGCCGATCGAGCGTCGCGAGCAACTGCCCGGCGAAGAGTTCGGCGCCGAGTTCACCGGCCCGGAGCGCGCCCCGGGCATCAGGCGACACACCCTCCTCGCTCAGGCGTGCGAACAGCCGCGTGAGAAGCGACGGATTGCCACGGCAAACGCTGTTGCACGCACGGACGAACGGCTCCTCCGGTACGGCCTCCCACCACCACCGGGCCATCTCTCCCGCGTCCTCCTCGAACAGCGACCCGAGGTCGATGGTGCGGTGCCCGCGCGCGGCGACACCGGAAATCGCCCGTCGCCAGTTCGGCGAGCCGGAACGGCGCTGGGCGAGCAGGACGAGCAGCGGAAGGTAGTACCCGCGGTTCATCAGGAAGTCCAGCCATACCAACGACTCCTCGTCGCACCACTGCGTGTCGTCGAGCATGATGACCACCGGTCCTGACGCGGTCGCCGCTATGACGCGCCGGAGCAACCGGTGTGACAGCGGCACGGTGGCGTACTCGTCATGGAGTGGCGCCCCGCCGAACAGGCTTTCCGCGGCGTGCCAGGGCAGCCGGGCCCCGGCGGGCGAACAGGAGCCGCGCAGGATCGTCGCTCCGGCGCACCGGGCGTACCGCGCCAAGGCGTCCAGCAGGGCGGTCTTGCCGGACCCCTCGGGCCCCCGCATCAGGATCATGCGTGCCGACCCTTGTGCGGCCTTGTCCAGCCCGGACACCAGCGTGCCCAACTCCGCTTCCCGGCCCACCAGCCTGGCCTCACCATGGAAGATTCGTCCCGACATGGTCACCATCCCGCTTCACGAGTAGCCGCGCTCCGCATCGATCAGGCACGGGGAGCATGCTTCGATTCGGCTGGCCCGAAACCCGAATGCGAAAACCGGCTCCGCGCGACACTCACCCGAGTCGGTCCGGGAATCGAGCACCGGCCCCGCTCAGCAGAACTCCCGCACCGCCCTTCGTGCTTTGTCGGGGCCACAGGCTGCCCGGGCGAGTTGAGCGTTGTGCCGGCACCGGGCTGTGGAGTGGCGGGCGAGGGCGTTCCGTCCGGCGGGGACGCCACGGGCCGACACGATGTCGGCGGGCGCGAGATCCCCTGCCGTCAGGATGAGGGGGTGGCCCGGAGAAGGGACGCCCGGCATCGGAAGACCGAGAACGACCGCGACGGCGCGGTTCCCGATGTCGTCGAGGTCGCTCGCGCGTTCCGCGAAGTAGCCGCCCGCGGACAGGAGCGCCCGCCGATGGTGTGCGCACGCGATGTTGATGGCGTGCGCGGCGTCCATCGCCGCTCCGACGTGCTGCTCGACCGACTCGCGCGGCACGGGGTCGGCCACGATCACGGCCTGCGCCTCCAGGACGTCGCGTGCCGCCGGATCGGTCGCTTTCGCCGCCCGTACGGCCGGCTCCTTTACGGCCTCCTCCAGCCCCGCGCCGCCAGGGTGATCCCTGTGGCCGTGTCCGTGACCGGAGCGGGGTCCGGCAGCTGCGGACCCGCCCTCCGGTACACCCGGCCCGCTGCGCGGCCGGGGCTGATGCCGAGGCCGCGCAGCGTCTCGGACAGCGTCACGGCCACCTCACGGCGAGCACGCCGTTGGCGGGGGCCGGCTTGCCGCCGCCGACCCGGATGCGCACGGGTATGCCCTGCCGGATCACCGCCTCGCCGAAGATCTTGGCGGGGCGCGCGTGCAGGCCAGAGCACGAGGCGACGGCCACTGTCCTCTCCGGCATCTGTGGCTTCCTTTCAGGGTTCGATGGTGACCTTGATGGCCTCGCCCCTGCTGACGATGTCGATCGCCTCCAGGACCTCGGTGAGCGCCAGACGGTGCGTGATCAGATCCGACACCGGCACCGCACCCTCAGCGATGAGCTGAAGCGCCCGCGCGTTGTGCGCCGGACTGGAGCCGTTCGCGCCGACGATGGTCAACTCCCGATAATGCACCAGGTTGGAATCACACCGAATGATCGGATCATCCTTGGGCAGACCACCGAAGAAACTGATCCGCCCCTGACGAGCCGCCATCTGCAACGCCTGCTCCTGAGCCGCCCCGGAGGCAGCCGCGGTGATGACGACATCAGCACCCCT